>CAYGNV010000034.1:0-1308 GCA_964351355.1 uncultured Smithella sp. | reverse complement strand
AAGAAATGATGGATGACTGGTTCGGCAGCAATCTTTTGAAAGAGTTTTATCCTGCCGAAAAACAAAATATCAAAAACGAGATCAAACTGAATTTGAATATTGATAGAAATGGCCGCGTCGTCACTGAATCATCCGATTCTCACACGTCGATAGACGTTAACCTGGCACGCGGAAGCTTCGGATACTGATTATGGCCTTAACCTTTGATGCATCGATGCTGGAACTGGACGAGGGTCTCCTCGCTGATGTCATTTTGCAGATGGAAACCGTCGAGGATACGCTGGAAAAGGCCATCGCCAAATATGACTATCCTTATGCCGACGGTGCAGACCTGGAAGACATGGGACAGAAAGCCCACACCGTCAAAATCCGCTGCTATTTTTGGGACGATGCCGATCAGCAGTCCTACGACACCCATACGCTCCTGCTAGATAGTCTGGAGGACAAAGAACTTCTTGACTTTGTCCACCCAAAATACGGTTTGATGCAGGGCAAAATTGAATCAATTGTAATCCAGCACGATGACAGCATCCGCAAGGCCACAATCGATTTAACTTTTGTTGAGCAGATGCGCAAATCTCTGCAGGTATTGCTGGCGGAAAGTGTCCAGGCTGCCACGGAAGACGCCTATGTGGCAGGGCAGAGACAACAAGAGAGCCTCTTGGCGGCAGCCATCAGGACGGCATTCCCCGCAGATGCCGGGGCCATCCTCAAGACGCTGGATACAGCCACGGGGCTGCTGGCACAGGTGCAGGAGTATTCCAACGCGATGCGGACCTTTGTCGGCCAGGTGGAGGGTTATATTGCCGCCGCTGAAGCCATCGTCAACCAGGTGGTGAGCCCCATCAATTCCTTGCTGGCCACCATTACCTATACCGCCAATCTGCCGGGCAGAATACTCGGCAACATTACGCGGGTACTAGAAAAGGTTGCGCTGCTTCACACATCGTTGCAAAATTTTCCCAGCCGGTTTCTGTCCAGTCTGGACGATTCTTTTCAGGGCATGGAAACCTCGTTTCAAAAGCTGGGAGCCGCCGACACGGCAGCTACGGCACAGAAGGTTTCTTTGCAGACAACGTCTAACACTTTCACGATGGTCGATACCGCCGCCGCCGGGCTGGATAACACTTTTCAGAAGATGCAAACCGCCTTTCAGAATATTTGTTCTGCCGACACGTCCGAAGCCGGGCTGGCCGCGCGGGAACTCATGACAACCCATTTGCAGATTGCCTGCGCTCAGCGATTGGCGCTGGAGGCGGCATCTATCTATGCCGCCGATGATACGGCCGCACGGGATACAAGCAAGAC
>CAYGNV010000033.1:0-17041 GCA_964351355.1 uncultured Smithella sp. | reverse complement strand
CATCCTGACGCGGTGGATGTCCAGGGTTCAAATCCCTGCTTGCCTACCATTTTTTAATGACTGAGCATATGCCGTAAATGCCGATAAAGAAAAGGGCATCAGCAAAATGGTGATGCCCTTTTAAAATGAAGCAGAACAATAAATAATGAGCTCACCTCGTAACATGATGGATATAAAAGTTGTTTTTCCCGATAAAAATGAACGGACATTTTCCGCCGACGTAACCGTAGGCGAAGCCATCAGAGACTGGCAAAAAGATATTTTCAAATATGCTGTCGCCGCTAAAGTCAACGGTATCTCTGTTGATTTGAGCTTTATCCTGAGAGAAGATTCAATGGTAGAGCCGATAGCCATTTCATCGAGAAATGGCCTTTCCGTACTGCGACACAGCGTATCCCATGTTATGGCACAGGCCGTGCAAGAGGTATTTAATGGCGCCAAAGTCGCGATTGGTCCGTCTATTGAAGATGGTTTTTACTACGATTTCGAATGTGCCGAAACCTTTACAATGGATGATTTTGAAAAGATCGAAAAGCGGATGAGAGAAATTGTGGCCGCTGATTATCCATTTGTTCGGGCAGAACTGACCCGCGAGAAAGCCGCTGAATTGTTCACCCAAAGAGGCGAATATTATAAAGTTGAATTGATTCGTGATTTGCCCGCAGACGTCACTGTGGTCAGCGTGTATAAAGACGGCGATTATCTCGATTTATGCCGCGGGCCGCACATTCCATCAACAGGTAAAATCAAGGCGTTTAAACTGCTGAGTGTGGCGGGAGCCTACTGGCGCGGCGATGAAAAAAACAAAATGCTCCAGCGCATTTACGGCACCGGTTTTGCCGATGAGCAAGCTCTTGCGGATTATCTGAATTTGCTGGAAGAAGCCAAAAAAAGAGATCATCGCCGCCTGGGCAGGGAACTGGATCTGTTTCAGATCAACGATGAGGCAGGCGCTGGCTTGGCCATCTTTCATCCCAAGGGAATGTTACTGCGTTACATTATTGAAGAGTGGGAAAGAAAAGAGCATTTAAAGCGCGGTTACGATATGGTCATGGGACCTCAGATTCTTAAAGTTGATCTGTGGAAGAAATCCGGCCATTTTGATCATTACCGCGATAATATGTATTTTACCGAAGTTGACGAGCAGACTTACGGCATCAAGCCGATGAACTGTCTTTCCCATATGCTGATCTATAAATCGAAGCTCCGCAGTTACCGGGATCTGCCGCTTCGGTATTTTGAGCTGGGTACGGTTCATCGTCATGAAAAAACGGGTGTGCTACACGGGTTAATGCGTGTGCGTCAATTCACGCAGGATGACGCGCATATTCTCTGCATGCCTGAGCAGCTGAATGCTGAAATCCGCGCCATTGCTGATTTTGTCAATTATGCGATGGGTATTTTCGGTTTTGAATATGAAGTGGAATTAAGCACCAGGCCTGAACATTCCATCGGGTCCGATGCGGATTGGGAACTGGCTACCCATGCACTGGAAAACGCCCTGAAGGACAACAACATCAGCTATGAGGTTAATGAAGGCGATGGCGCTTTTTACGGGCCGAAAATTGATTTTAAACTCAAGGATGCTTTAAAAAGAAAATGGCAGTGCGCGACGATCCAGTGCGATTTTACACTGCCGGAACGATTTGATCTGAGTTACATCGGCGCGGACGGCGAAAAGCACCGTCCCGTCATGCTTCATCGGGTCATCCTGGGCGCGATTGAACGATTCATGGGTGTTCTGATCGAACATTACGCAGGCGCATTTCCGGTATGGCTGGCGCCGACGCAGTGTGTTTTGTTGACGGTGACGGATAAGCACATTCCCTACGCCCAAACGGTTTATGCCCGATTAATCGACGCCGGCATCCGCTGTGAAAAGTATTTTGACAATGAAAAATTAGGCTATAAAATCCGCCAGGCGCAAATGCAGAAAATTCCTTACATGCTGGTCATCGGCGATAAGGAAATGGAGGCCGAAACGGTTGCGCCGCGTATCCGCGACGGTCAGAATCTCGGCGCGCTGCCGGTTGAACAATTTATTGCTTTAGTGCAGGAAATGTGTGAAAAAAAGAAGTAGCATTTAATTAAAGAACTGATTACTGGGAGGTGCGGTATAGTTAAGGATTTAAGAATCAACAGAGAAATAAAGTCGGCGACCGTCAGGGTCATTAATGAAGAAGGACAGCCACTGGGCGTTATTTCACTGGATGAAGCGATTGCCAATGCGGAAAGAGTCGGTCTGGATTTAGTGGAAGTATCATCCAATACCGAGCCGCCGGTCTGTAAAATAATGGATTATGGGAAATACCGCTATAAGCAAAGTAAAAAAATCCATGATGCCAGAAAAAGCCAGACGGTCATTCATGTGAAGGAAATCCGTTTAAGACCTAAAACAGAATCGCATGACTTGCAGACGAAAATAAAACATATAAAAAAGTTTTTGGAACAGCACGACAAAGTGAAAGTAACGATGATGTTCAGGGGGCGTGAAATTGCCTTTACCGAGATCGGCCGTAAATTGATGGATCAGATTAAAGTTGCGTTGGCTGATGAATGTATTATGGATCAGGAGCCACGCCTGGAAGGGCGAAACATGATCATGATTGTTTCACCCAAAAAATAAATAAATAATAAATAAAGAGGTGATGATATGCCAAAGATGAAAACACATAGAGGAGCTGCCAAGCGCTTTTCGATTACTGCCAAGGGAAAAGTGAAGCGCAGTAAGGCTTTTGCCAGCCACATTCTCACAAAAAAGACAACCAAAAGAAAAAGAGCTTTAAGGAAGTCCACACTGGTGCATTCAGCTAATGAAAGCGCAATCAAGAGGCTTATTCCTTATTTATAGGTCACAAACATGATAGAAGTTTTAATTAACACAGGAGAGTAAAAAGCAATGGCGAGGATAAAAAGAGGCGTTAGCGCCCGGAAGAAAAGAAGATCAATATTAAAGAGAGCTAAAGGTTTCTTTGGCGCACGCAGCCGTCTGCTGCGAACTGCCACGGAAGCCGTCAACAAAGCCCTGAGCTATGCATATCGTGACCGCAGAGGCCGTAAAAGAGAATTCCGCCAGCTGTGGATAGCGCGTATTAACGCTGCTGCCCGCCTGAACAATATCTCCTACAGCCGCCTCATGGATGCCATGAAGAAAGCGGATATCACGCTGGATCGCAAAATTCTGGCCGAACTGGCTGTTAATGACCCGCAGGATTTCGCTAAAATTGTAGCAACAGCCAGAGGCGAGCAGGCGGCATGATTGCGGATATTCAACAGCTGGAAAAGGATGCCCTTACCGAACTGGAAAATGCCCGGGCGGAAGATTCGATTCTGGCTGTGAGAACAAAATATCTGGGCCGCAAAGGGCTCCTCACCGGTCTTTTGAGAAATATTTCTCAGGTGCCGATTGATGAAAAACCTCTTTTCGGCAAACGCTGCAATGAAGTGAAGGAAATTCTCGAAGCAAAAATTGGTGAAGCTCTACAGCTTCAGACGCAGGGTAAAAAAGAAGAAATTCTGGCCAGGGAAAAAATTGATGTCACGCTGCCCGGTAGAGGTATTCGATCGGGCAGAGTCCACCCTGTTATTCAAATTCGTCGCGAAATTTGCGATATATTTGCCTCTTTCGGTTTTTCGATCGTCGAAGGCCCGGAAGTCGAGTTGGACTATTACAACTTTGAGGCGCTCAACATTCCCAAGGATCATCCCGCCCGGGATATGCAGGATACCTTCTACATTGAAGATAATATCGTTCTGCGCACACACACCTCGCCGGTTCAGGTAAGAATTATGGAAAAGGTGAAACCACCTGTGCGCATTTTGTCACCGGGACGAGTTTACCGGCCGGATTCCGATGTTTCCCACACACCGATGTTTCATCAGGTTGAAGGATTGCTGGTTGATAAGGGAGTCAGTTTTGCTGATCTGAAAGGCATTCTGACCGCTTTTCTCCAAAAAGTTTTTGGCGCCGATACGATCTTGCGTTTTCGTCCCAGTTTTTTCCCCTTTACCGAACCATCGGCTGAAGTGGATATTCGCTGTGTGATATGTCAGGGCAAAGGTTGCCGTGTTTGCGGACAGAGCGGCTGGCTGGAAATTCTAGGGTCAGGCATGGTTGATCCCGCCGTTTTTCAAAATGTCGGGTATGATGCAGACGTTTATTCAGGGTTTGCTTTTGGTCTTGGTCTGGAACGTATCGCCATGCTGAAATACGGCATTTCCGATATCCGTCTTTTATTTGAAAACGATATTCGATTCCTTAAACAATTCTAGGAGAGCTTCATTTCATGCTCGTTAGTCTTAAATGGCTTAAAGATTATATTGATCTGGAATTAACGGCGTCCCAACTTGCCGACCGTTTAACCATGTCCGGTCTGGAAGTGGATGAGATCAAGACGATTGCCCATAAGTTTTCAGGTGTTGTGGTCGCTAGAATATTGTCTGTCAGGCCGCATCCGGAAGCAGACAAGCTGTCTTTGTGCAATGTCACGGACGGATCTCAGACGTATCCGGTTGTCTGCGGCGCTAAAAATATTAAAGCCGGCGATGTCGTGCCACTGGCAAAAATCGGAGCGGTCATTCCCGGTGGATACACGATCAAAGCAACCGTATTGCGCGGCGAGAAATCCGAAGGGATGCTTTGTTCGGAGGTGGAACTGGAAATCGGCGATGACGCATCGGGCATTATGCTGCTACCGGTAGGGCTTGTGTTGGGGTCTCCATTGGAGTCGGCTCTGAATCTGGGCGATACCGTTTTGGATGTCAGCATTACGCCGAACCGTTCCGATTGTCTGAGCATGATCGGCATGGCGCGTGAAGTTTCCGCCTTAACCGGCAGGAAAATTAAAATGCCGGCCGTCAAAATCAAAGAATCAGCCGAAGACATTTCCTCGCTTTCTTCTGTTTCCATTGTGGATGCTGACCTGTGCCCGCGTTATTCCGCCCGGATGATCAAAAACGTTAAAATCGGCGATTCGCCGACCTGGATGAAATCAAGACTGGAAGCGGCCGGTTTACGCGCGATCAATAATGTTGTTGATGTGACAAACTTCGTCATGCTGGAGATGGGTCAGCCGCTACACGCTTTCGATTTTCGTTTCCTGGAAGAGGGACGGATTGTTGTACGCAAATCAAAAGCCGGTGAAGAATTTGTTTCGCTCGATGAGAAAAGCCGCATCCTTCCGGAAAACACCTTATTGATCTGCGACGGAAAAAAGCCCGTGGCCATTGGTGGAATCATGGGCGGTCTCAATTCTGAAATCAAAGAGGATACGGACACCATTTTTCTCGAGAGCGCTTATTTTAGTCCTTCGTCGATTCGCCGTTCATCACGCCGGATGGCGATGCCGACCGATGCCGCTTTTCGTTTTGAAAGAGGCATTGATCCGGAAGGCGTGATTCGAGCGCTCAATCGAGCGACACAATTGATTGCCGATCTTTCCGGTGGTTTAATCTGTAAAAACCATCTTGATGAATACCCGCAGAAAATAACGGCTGTTGCAAACATCCCTCTGCGTCTGGCCAGAATTCGTGAAATAATTGGAACGTCCATTCCGGCCAAAGATGTTGTTCGAATTCTGAAGAGTATCGGCATGTCGGTCCGCCAGGAAGGCAGAGGAAAATACCTGGTGACGCCGCCGACGTTTCGAGTGGATATTGAAAGAGAAATTGATCTGATTGAAGAGGTCGTGCGGCTGTATGGCTATGATCGCGTGCCTGTGACATTGCCTGCTGTCTCGGTGACAGAGATGGCGGTGATTCCCCGCCTCGATCTGGAGGAAAGAGTTCGCCAATTGCTCGTCGGCAGCGGGTATTCGGAAATCATCAATTACAGTTTTACATCGCCCGCTTCGGTCGATTATCTTGGTTTGCCGTCAACCGATGCACGGCGCAACTTTGTGGTCATCAAAAATCCGCTGACGGAAGAGCAGTCGGTGATGCGTACAACCATGGTTTATGGATTGCTGGAGACCATGAAGAAAAATATTAATAATGGGTCCTTCAATTTAAAGATCTTTGAAATAGGACGGGTATTCCTGACACGAAAGATGGGAGAATTGCCGGAAGAGAAGAATATCCTGGCCGGACTTTTGACGGGCAAAGCATCGGAAGATCTTTGGGACTCAAAAGTAAATGTTGATTTTTATGATCTAAAAGGCTGTCTGGAAAATATATTTTATGATTTAAAGCTGGATTCGTGCCGTTATCATGCTGAAAAATCAGAGCCTTTTTTCCATCCCGGTCAATCATGCGGCCTGTATTGCAGTGAAACGAGAATAGGTTACATGGGGCAGGTACATCCGGAAGTGATGCAGAAAATGGATATCAAGAACACTGCGTATCTATTTGAAATTAATATTGATATATTGGAAAAACAGATCAACAGGCGAATCAGTTACAAAGAAATATCCAAATTTCCGGCAGTCACTCGAGATGTCGCTTTTGTGATTCCTGTATCTACGGAGGCGGAGAAGATGCTGAAAATTGTTTTAAGCCAACATGAAGATTTGCTTGAAAATGTGGGGATTTTTGATATATACGCAGGAAAAGGTCTTGACGAGAGAACCAAAAGTCTGGGATTAAGGTTTTCCTATCGTGCTCCAGACAGGACTTTAACGGATGCGGAAATCAATTCTATTCACGATAAGATTGTGCACAACACTGTCCGACTGACGGGTGCAAAAATAAGAGCCTAACAGTTTACATGACGTTAAAACGGAGGAAAAGAAATGACGAAGATTGATATTATTCAGAATGTTTACGAAAAACTCGGATTTTCAAAAAAAGAATCAGCGGATATTGTTGAATCCGTGTTTGACATCATCAAAGACAGCCTCGCGCAAGGTGAAAGGGTAAAGATTTCCGGTTTCGGGAATTTTATGGTGAAAGAGAAACGCGCTCGCCGCGGCCGTAATCCCCAGACCGGACAGGAAATATCCATTACCGCACGCCGGGTTTTAACTTTTAAATCCTCTCAGGTACTGCGTAAATCTTTAAACGGGTAGTGATTTTATTCAACCGCACCGGTGGTACTGAACAGTTAAAAGGCTTTTCCCATTCGGTTTTAGATGGGGAGTTTTTAATGTTTTAGACTGGCTAGTGTTTTTCTCCGTAAAGATTCAGGAATTTCATGGATAACATAATTCCCGAAAAGGCTTATTTCCGCATTGGAGAAGTAAGCAAAATTCTCAGCGTTGAACCTTATGTCATTCGTTACTGGGAGACGGAATTTAAGACGGTCAAGCCGGTGCGGACCAAGGCGGCTCAGCGTCTGTACCGGAAAAAAGACGTGGAGGAATTATTAACGATTCGCAATTTGCTTTATCAGCAGCGCTTTACTATCAATGGCGCCAAAAAACAGTTGCTGAAAAAGCACGGTGATGATGAATCGATTCTTACCGCCGGCCATTATGAAAAATTAATTTTAATTAAAAGAGAATTGCAGCAAATCAGAGAGATCATGAGCTAAAAAGCCGGCAATGGTGATTGCCGGCTTTTTAGCTTTTGAAGAGAATAAATCGTTACTTCTTCTTGCTTGCTCTTTTCGAAGCTTTGAGCGGGTTAATCTTCTGAGCTTCTTTAATCTCTGTTTTAATGTGTGATGCGGTAGGGCAGTTGCCGTTTATCCACTTGCTTTTAGGATCAGGATAGACCTTGCAATATTTGCCTGTTTCGTATTCGAAAATTTTACTGCAATCACCGCATTTATCGATTATCACAACACAGCTGGCGCCAAAGAAGCCACAGCCTTTTTTGCTCATGAAACCGCATTCCACTCCATTTTTAACTGTCTGGCAAAGCATTTTGTTTGAACCCCCTTAGATAATAAATTACGCGAAATTTTAGACGTTGCGAAAAAAGACAATAAATCAAGAAATATCCACAGTCGTCCTTGATATTAAAACCGGCGTGTCCTTAACAGCAAAAAAAACGCCTGTCAAGAAAAATTAAAGCTTCTTCTTTCCCCTGATTGAATTGACTTAGATGGTCATCTATGTTAGCTTCCTGGACAAATAAAAGCAGGAAAATAATCAAGATATATGCGTTTGGGGCCGTAAAATGAAAAGAGGGTCTTTAATAAAAATATTTATGAGATCTTTTTTCATTCATGCCGCGCTAAATTTTCGACGCATGCAGAATCTTGGCTTTGCGTATGCGATGATGCCGTTTCTCCGGGAACGGAAATTATCCGGAAGGGATGAAGAAGAGATGCTACTGCGCAACTTGCAGATGTTTAACACGCATCCCTATTTATCTGCACCGCTGATTGGTTCGATAATCCGAATGGAAGAAGAGCGGCGAGACGGTGATGCCTCATCCATCATGATGGTTAAACAAAGCCTGACGGGACCCTACGCCGCGATTGGCGATACCTTTTTTTGGGGTGCGCTCAGGCCCTGCGCGGGAATTTTTGCGGTTGTTTTGGCCTGTATGGGCTGGGTTTTAGCCCCGTTAGCCTTTATGCTGATATACACACCAGCGCATATCTGGGTAAGATTGAGGGGATTTACTGAAGGTTACCGGGGGGGGAAGCAGGGCATTGAATTTGTCCGCAGGATGGATTTGCCGCGCATTGCGCCCCGGGTGCGGTGGTTGTCTCTGGTGGCCCTGTCGGGCTGTGGCATCTGGCTTTTACAGGACGGGTATTTGACTTTTACCGCAACATCATGGATGGTCGTGGCACTGGCAGCGCTCGCCATCATTTTGCTTTGCTGTTTGTTAATTAAAAAAGGCGTATCGCAAGTTTATATTCTGTACGGTGCAATCGTTATATTTCTGATTATTTCCTTAAGAGAGTTCTGGATGTGGTGGAAATGAAAACATTCAAATTAAAAAACAAATTAGGAATGCATGCGCGCGCGGCTGCATCATTTGTCCGTATTGCGCAGAAGTATCGCGCGGAAATATGGATTGAGCGCAACGGTCAAACCGTCAATGGAAAGAGTATTCTGGGTATTTTGACACTTGCCTGTCCGATGGGCGGTATGATAACAGTGAGAGCCGAAGGCGCTGATGCAGCCCAGGCCCTGACGGAAATCGAAGCGTTGATAGAAAATAAATTCGGGGAAGAATAAAACATAGCATGACGGCAGAACAAGGAAAAAAGACATTTGTTCTTAAGGGTATTGGCGTTTCTCCGGGCGTGGTGATTGGAAGAGCTTACCGCTTTGATCCGTTGGATGCGCAGGTATCTTTTTATAAGCTCAATAGCAGTGATTTGATCCCGCCAGAAATTGAGCGTTTTAAGAATGCTCTGAAAGAATCATCGCGGCAACTTTTGGAAATTCAGGAAAACCTGAAAAAAACAAAAGTAACCGAACCGCTTTATATCATCGATGTTCACGTTTTGCTTTTATCGGATAAAAAATTCATCAACCGCACCATCAAATATATCCGCCGTTTGGGTGTCAACGCCGAATGGGCGGTGCGCATGACGCTGGATCATTACAAGCAGGTATTTGAGGGTTTGGAAGATGTTTATATCAGCGGCCGCATCAGCGATGTACAGTATGTTGTCCAACGGATCCTGCGTAATCTGTCCGGTAAAAAGCGTGAAACGGTCTTGGAAGTCGGCTATGGCGGTGTGGTGATCGTTTCACATGATCTGTCACCGGCTGACACGGCACAAATGAAACTGGACAAAATTATCGGTTTTGCCACCGACAGCGGCGGACGCACGTCGCATACCGCCATTGTGGCCCGATCGATGGAATTGCCCGCTGTGGTTGGTTTGGATAATGTCACCCGTCATGTGCGGACCGGTGATGAAATTATTGTGGATGGCACGTCGGGACTCGTGGTGATCAATCCCTATCCCGATATGCTCAAAAGATACGAAGAAAAGAAGCGTCATTATGACGACGCCAAAGACGAGTATCTTAAATATGCCAGGCAGCCGGCCGTGACGCTGGATCATTACCAGGTGCAAATAGGTTCCAACATCGAATTTATCGAAGAGATTCCTTCGGCGATTGTTCACGGGGCGGAGCACATCGGGCTTTACCGGACGGAATTTCTTTATATCTACCGGGATGATTTGCCCACGGAAGAAGACCATTTTAATAATTATCGTCAGGTGGTGACTGATAAAAATTTAGCGTGGTCAACGATCCGCACATTTGATTTAGGCGGGGATAAATTTCCCAGCTACCAGAAGCAGGCTAAAGAATTAAACCCCCAGATGGGATTGCGGGCGATTCGTTTCTGCCTGAAAGAGCTCGATATTTTTAAAGCACAGCTTCGTGCCATCTGGCGTGTGAGCGCCCTGGGCAAGGTTAAAATTCTTTTTCCGATGATTTCAGGTATTGAAGAAATCCGTGAAGCCAAACGTTTGCTGGAAGAGACCCGTCAGGAGCTTTTGGCCCAGGGTGTGCCGATTGCCGACCGGATGGAAATCGGGGCCATGATTGAAGTGCCTGCGGCTGCCGTCATTGCCGATCAACTGGCGCAGGAAGTCGATTATTTCAGCATCGGCACTAACGATTTAATTCAGTACTCCCTGGCGATTGACCGTTCCAACGAGAGAGTCACGTATCTTTACGAACCATTGCATCCTGCCGTTTTGAGGTTAATTAAGAGCATCGTGGATCAAGCTCATAAGGCAAAAATTCGTGTGGCCATGTGCGGAGAGATGGCCGGGGACCCTCTTTGTTGTCTGATCCTTTTAGGAATGCAATTGGATGAGTTAAGCATGAATCACCTGGCGATTCCCCGGATCAAACGAATTATTCAGCAATCAACGCTTTCAGAATCCAAGAAACTGCTCACGCAGGCGATGTCTTATAATAACGCATTTGACGTACGATCTTATGTTCAGGATTATATGAATGAGCGTTTTCCAGATGAATTTCAGAAGAAGGAAACATAGTTCCCAGGCTCTTATTTACCGATGGTTCTAAAAAGAAAACGGATTGTTTATGAGTGAAAAAACGCCGACAACTGCCGATCTGCATGAAGATGAATATTATGCCGGCTGTATTTATGACCGACAGGATTTCTGGCGCTTTCGTCCGGCAAAGACTTATCTGTCGCGTGTTTCCATCGCCGAGGAAGAAGTTAATGCTCTCAAAAAGCTTGCCGGTGAGGGTGTTATCATTTACGCCATCAAACAGAGAAGCAAACTCAATAGCCTGATCATTACTGAGATTGCCGGCCGCAAGGGCCTGGCCAAACCGGTGTATTGCCACGGCATGAACATGTCCTTCTGGCAGCCCCTGTCCAAGATGTTGAAATTCTTCTGGTCGTCTTTTTTGCGCCGCTTCCGTAAAGATCAGGTCACGCGTCAGGGCAAATTGGATTTTCTGACAGGGAAAGTCGCCGCTAAAGAAAGTATTATCATCCATTTGGGCGAATCGGAATTTATTGAAAGCCGTTCCGCTCAGGATGCATTGGCCAGTCTGATTAAACTTCAAAGCAAAGTTTCCTTTCCCATTTTTATCGTGCCGGTATTGGTGGCCTACGGTCGTCGCCGGGAGAAGGAAGACGAAAGTCTTATTAACATCCTTTTCGGACAGACGGAACATACAGGCACCATCCGGCGTCTGATTACTTTTATCCGCTATTCGAAGCAGGCCTTTGTAATTCCCACCAAACCAGTCAACTTGGCCGATTATTTATCCACCAGCAGGAATCTGACCAAAGACGAACTCATTCACGAATTGCGCGGAGAATTGATCGACCGGATTGAAGAAGAGAAAACAGCGGTTGTCGGACCTGCGTTGAAATCGCGCGCGGAGCTCATCGGCATGGTGATGCAGGATCCAAATCTGAACCGGTTTATAGATGATCATGCGCAAAAAACAAAGAAAGAGAGAGCTTATGTTGTAAAAGACGCCCGCCGTTATCTTTATGAAATTGCCGCTGATTACCAGGAGATGTTTATTGAGATCTGGTTAAAAGCTCTCACCTGGCTTTGGAATACAGTCTATGACGGGCTGTCCGTTGATTCCGAAGGGTTGGCCAAAATTCGTAATTTGTCCAAGAAAATGCCCTTTGTTATCATTTCCTGCCACCGCAGTCATATTGATTATCTGTTGCTTTCTTACGTATTTTATAAAAATAATATTCAGATGCCGTTTATTGCGGCAGGCAATAACCTGTCATTTTTTCCGTTGGGTTATATTTTTCGCCGGTCGGGGGCTTTTTTTCTGCGGCGCAGTTTCAAAGGTGACGGCCTTTACGGAGAAGTTTTTGCAAAATATATGGCCACGCTGCTGCACGAGGGCCTTCCGCTGGAATTTTTTATCGAAGGCGGCAGAAGCCGGACGGGTAAAATGGTCATGCCCAAATACGGTCTGCTATCCATGATTATTCAGGCCTATCAGGACAAATATTGCGAGAATCTGGCCCTCGTGCCCGTCTATATCGGTTATGACCGTGTCATCGAGGAACGATCCTACCTTAAAGAACTGTCCGGTGCGCCCAAGGTTCAGGAAAATACCGCAGAAATCATTAAAACCACCAAAATCCTGCGCAAACGTTACGGCCGGGTTTATATCAATGTTGGCGAGCCGATCATCATGAAGGACTATCTGGCGGCGCAGGACAAGCCTATGGAACAGATGACGGTGGATAAACGTCAGAGCCTTTACCGGAAAATCGGGTATGAAACCGTTTTGGAGATCAATAAGGTTTCGGTGGTCACGCCATTTGCGCTGGTGGCTTCCGGCCTGTTAAGCCATGACCGGCGCGGGATATCTCAGGATGAATTGAATGGTATTTTAAACGAATTTTATGATTATTTATCTACCCGGCAGGTGAAATTTGCGGCTACGTTTGCGCACCGGGAAAAAGCGATTGCCGACGCCCTGAATATCTTTAATTCGACGGATATTATTTCCAAGGTTGAAGCCGAAGAAGAGGAAGAGGAGATACAGGAGGTCGTTTACTCTCTGGAAGATGCAAAGAGGCTGAATCTGGAATATTACAAAAACAATATTCTGCATTTTTTTATGCCCATTTGTTTTGTTGCCACGTCTATGGTGAAAAATCAGGAAGAGGGCATATCGCTCGCGAAAGTCATGGGAGACTATAAGTTTCTGAAGTGGCTTTTGTGGAATGAGTTTATTTTTGACGAGCGACGAGATGATGTCGAAGAGGTGGATGACGTGCTGGCCTATCTGAACACCCGATCGATGATTGTCACCACAGAGCGCGACGGTGAGATTTGGATCGAAAGTAAAAGCAAAGGCGACACCAAATTAAAACCTTTTGCCGGACTCATTCACAACTATTTGGAATCCTGTTGGATTGTCATTCGCGGTTTGGTTTATCTTAAGAAAAAACATCTGACGCAAAAAGAGTGGTTGGGGAAAATTCGGCCGTTGGGCGACCGGATGTTTCGCAAGGGAGAAGTATTGCGCGCCGAAGCCCTTTCCCAGGTTAACTATCAGAATGCCATTAAATTTCTGGAAGACGCCGAATTGATTATCTCACAAGCGGGGGAAGAAAAAGGCGGCAAAAGAGAACTCACCTATAGTTTGACGGACAATCGGGCGCAACTGGAAGTGCTACGCCGCCGCCTGTTCAAGTTCCTCTAGCTTTTCATATACTTGGTCGTAATGTTTGGTTATTTTTTCTTTCCGGATTTCGCCGGTTTTTTGATGCTGTAGAAGGCCTCCTTGCCGAGGTAATTGGCTGCATCGCCCAATTCTTCTTCAATACGAATCAGTTGATTGTATTTGGCCAGCCTTTCCGTCCGGGAAAGCGAACCGCTTTTGATCTGACCGCAATTGGTGGCGACGGTAATATCGGCCATAAACGTGTCTTCGGTCTCACCGGAACGGTGAGAAACAACGCAGGTATAGCTGGCTTCTTTGGCGCGTCCCATCGTCTCCAGTGTCTCCGTCAGCGTGCCGATCTGGTTGAGTTTAATCAGTACGGAATTCGCGACGCCCAGCTCGATTCCTTTTTCCAAGCGCTTGATATTCGTAACGAAAATATCGTCGCCGACGATCTGAATTTTATCGCCAAGCTCATCGGTTAACAGCTTCCATCCTGCCCAGTCATCTTCCGCCAGACCGTCTTCAATAGAAATGATCGGATATTTGGCAACGAGATCGGCATAGAACTTCACCATTTCTTCGGCTGACTTCTGCGGTTTTGCTTCCGCTGAAAGGATATATTTGCCTTTTTCGTAGAAGGAACTGGCGGCCGAATCGAGGGCAATCATAATATCCTTGCCGGGTTTATAGCCGGCTTTTTCGATGGCTGTCATAATGAGCGATAGGGCTTCTTCATTGGATTTCAAATTCGGTGCGAATCCGCCTTCATCGCCAACAGCCGTATTGTATCCTTTGCCTTTAAGTACAGATTTCAGAGCATGAAAAACTTCGGCGTTCATGCGAATGCCTTCTTTGAAATTGGGAGCGCCCACAGGCAGGATCATAAATTCCTGAATATCGACGTTATTATCGGCATGCTGACCGCCATTTAGAATATTGGACTGTGGGATGGGCAGCACATAGGCGTTGACGCCGCCCAGGTAGCGGTAGAGCGGCAGGCCCGATACTTCCGCGCCCGCCTTGGCGCATGCCATGGATACGGCCAGGATGGCGTTGGCGCCGAGTTTTCCTTTATTAGCGGTTCCATCAAGTTCGATCATGGCAAAGTCGATATCGCGCTGTCTGCGGCAATCCATGCCGATGATTTCCGGTCCGATTTTGTGAAGGATATTTTTAACAGCAGTTTCAACGCCTTTTCCGTTGTATCTTTTCTTGTTGCCGTCACGTAATTCCAGCATTTCATGCTCGCCGGTGGAAGCGCCTGAAGGCACGGCTGCCCGCGTTGTAAATCCTGATATAGTGGTGACTTCGGCTTCGACGGTTGGATTTCCACGTGAATCCAGTATTTCCCGGGCATGAACGTTGATGATTTCCGGCATATAAAAACCTCCTTTTTGCTTTGCCCCAACCTATAACAGAGAGGCGGCTTGATTTCAAGACGTTAATCAAACGAGCTTGATAACTTTTTACAAGTCAGATAGAGAGAATCCGGTTTCTATGCGAAAGGGAGTCGATAGCATTTGCAGATGAGTTTTGATAAAAAAGATAAAAACACCAAGCTCTTTCTCCATTTGAAAAAGTGGCTGGAAAAAGCCGTGCTGAATTATGCCATGATTGAAGAAGGAGACCGTGTATTGATCGGCGTCTCCGGTGGCGCGGACAGTTACGCGCTCCTGGATTTGCTCGACTCAAAGATGATCTTCGTCCCGCGGTTTTCTTTTATCGCCGTCAATATTGATATGGGTTTTGATCAGGATTTCATTGCCTATCGGGAGCTTGAGAAATACTTTCAGGAGCATCAATACCCGTATGTGATGGAAAAGACGGACATTGGCGTGCTTGCGCATTCGGATTTCAACAAGAAGAACCCCTGTTTCCTATGCTCTCGCCTGCGGCGCAAAAGAATTTTTGAAATTGCAGAAGAAAAAGGCTGCAACAAGATTGCTTTTGCCCATCATCGTGATGATATTATTGAAACACTGCTGATCAATCTGTTTTACGGGCGGGAAATCAGCACAATGATGCCGAATCAGAGCATATTCGGCGGCAAGCTGCACATTATCCGGCCACTGGCCTATTTGCGGGAGGAACTGGTCAAGAAATACAGCCGTGAGCGGCAATTTCCAACGGTCAAAAACGAATGTCCGACCAGCGAAAATTCAAAAAGGATTTATGTAAAAAAGCTTTTAAACGAACTGGAGATTGACAATCCGGACATACGGCATAGTATTTATACAGCCATGAGCCATGTAAAACCGGATTATTTGCCGACTTTGCCGAAAAAATAAATAGCTTTAACCGCGTTTTGATGTAAAATTAAACCATGACAAAAGAGAATACTGCAAATAGACTTATTGCATCCAATAAAACGGCGCGCCTCAATTACGAGATTGACGATGTTTACGAGGCCGGCATGGTTTTGTCCGGCACAGAGGTTAAAGCGCTGCGCGCGGGCAAGGCCAACCTTAAAGACAGTTATGCTGTCGTCAAAGATGATGAAGTTTATCTGCGCGAAATGCACATCAGCCACTATGATCATGGTAATCGATCCAACCACGAACCGTTGAGGCCGCGCAAATTGCTCCTGCATAAACGAGAGATTCGCAAGCTCTACGGCAAATCGCGGGAAAAAGGATTGGCGCTGATTCCGCTGAAGCTTTATTTTAAAAACGGCAAGGTAAAAGTTGAAATAGGCATTGGTAAAGGTAAAAAACTGTATGACCGCCGCGATGATATCAAGCTTCGCGAGGAACGACGCACATTAGCCCGGGATTTTAAATCCAAACAGATCAAAATTTAACTGCTTCAGTGATCGCTCCATGTCCTCTGCTGGCGGAGGTGGATAAAGGGCTTCCAGTGACCGTTAGAGATCATCTTATAAAGCTATTCCCGAGAAGGATACAAAAATATGGAAGGCAAAAAAATAAGTGAAAGCAGCGTGATTATAGCGCAGGTCATGAATCCGGAAAATGCCAATCCGATGGGAAACGTTCACGGCGGCGATATTGTGAAACTGATTGATACAGCCGGAGGCGTCGCGGCCACGCGCCACGCGCGGGCGCATGTAGTGACTGCGTCCATAGACCGGATGGATTTTCATCATCCCGTCTATGTGGGTGATTTTCTCATTCTTAAAGCATCTGTCAATTTTGTCGGGAATACGTCCATGGAAGTCGGTGTCCGGGTGGAAGCGGAAAATCCGATTACCGGTGAAAAACGTCATACCGGTTCTGCCTATCTGACCTTTGTGGCGCTCGATGCCAATAAGCGACCGAGACAACTGCCGCCTCTGATTCTGGAAACGGAGGAAGACTGGCATCGCAACGCCGAAGCGAAGGAAAGAAGGCAGATGCGCCTAGCGGAAAAGAAAAAAGAGAAGAAAAAACATGAAAAGGGCGGATATGGCTGAAGTCATCACGCTTTCCTTTGACAAAAGCGTCATAGCTGTCTATATTAGAATCAAATAAGAAAAGAAGGGGGCGTAACGGTTTCGACGGGGACATTTGAAGTTGTAGAAGCGTGCCGAGGTTCCTACAGGC
>CAYGNV010000032.1:0-17215 GCA_964351355.1 uncultured Smithella sp. | reverse complement strand
ACGACGGCAAAGTTGTAGGTGGGATACCCGTCGCCGCGTTCGATGATCAAATCATCCAACTCTTCATTACTAAAGCTGATATTTCCTTTAATGAGGTCTTCCACAATCGTGATGCCGGTTTGCGCGCCGCGAAAGCGTACAACGCTGCCGGCTGATTTCATTAAGTTTTTATCGCGGCAGGTGCCGTCGTATTTGGGTTTTTTTCCGGTGGCCAGGGCTATTTTTCTTTTATTTTCCAGCTCTTCGGGCGTACAGGTACAGATATAAGCCTTGCCTTCATGGATCAATTTTTGAACCATGCCGCGGTGCAAATCGACGCGTTGGGCCTGAAAATGCGGTCCTTCATCCCAATTTAGGCCCATCCAAGTCATGGCATCCAGAATCGCTTTTGTGGATTCGTCGGTTGAGCGCTCCTGATCGGTGTCTTCAATTCTTAAAACAAATTCACCGCCGTTATGGCGGGAGAAAAGCCAGTTAAAAAGAGCGGTTCGCGCTCCTCCGATGTGCAAAAAACCGGTCGGGGACGGTGCAAAGCGGGTGCGTATTTTCGTGGTCATGTTGTTTCCCTTAATTTTTGCGCTGTTATAGGGTTGCGGCTCGCCATTTGTCAAGCGCCTTTTGCTCTCCAAAAAGCAAATTGTTCTTGACAACATGATGATTTTATCGTTTACTCACCGGCTTAGCGCGGTTGGCTTAATTTTTTTAACAAGGCAATAAGGGTTCCATGTCCGATTCTTTGAAAATTAATCTGACGATTCTTCCTGAGGAGGGGTTGTGGTTGACTTTTTCCGAAGGCGCAGCGTGGTTCAAAGAATGTTTTTCCGATGGTGAACTGCCTGAATTTTCAATAATAAAGGCTGATTTTAACTGTCTCGTCACCCGATCAGGCGATACCATTTATATCCGGGGTGAACTGGCGGCGCAAATCAGTCAGGAGTGCGGCCGCTGTCTGGAACTGGCGACAATTCCCATCGGCGGGGAGTTTGTCTATACGTTGGTTCCGGCGAAGGCAGAGGTCGAAGAAGATCTGGAGCTTACCGCTCAGGAACTCGAAACAAGCTATTACCGCGGTGATTTTATCGATCTGGCGCCGATGATTTGCGAGCAGATTGTCCTGCAGGCGCCGATGAAGATTCTGTGCGCCGATGATTGCAAGGGCTTATGCCCGCGTTGCGGCGTCAATTTAAATAACGGTTCCTGTAACTGCCGTTCGGATCTTGTGGATGATCGTCTGGCCGTGCTGAAAAAATTTAGAGTAAACAATTAATTTTAAAAAAGAGGATAATTTACCATGCCAAATCCAGTAAAGAGACATTCCAAAACAAGACGCAATACCCGAAGGGCGCACGACTTCTTAAAACAGCCTTCCATATCGGTCTGCCCGCAATGCAGTGAACCGAAAATGCCCCACCGTGTTTGTCCGAATTGCGGCACGTATAAAGGCAGAGAAGTGATTTCGGCGGAAAAGATTTCCTAAAACAGCATAGCCGTTTTGAGGCAAATGTCGGCTTCTTGAGCGTCTGCCGGTTGTTTTCGTGACAGGTGGTTCAGAATAAACCGGATGATTCAATCTGCGGGAATCTCTACCGGAAAAAGGCGAGAAGGATTCGGTAAAAGCGAATCGGTTTAACCGGCAGGTATCGCCCGGTTGAAAACTAAGCGGATCTAAAATGCAAATGGTTTCTGCATTGAAAAAAGTAAGGAAATTTTTTTCAAAAACAGGTAATAAGGGCAGCACTCGCTCTCGCTATAATTTATTTTAGTATAATCTTGGACTGGAGGAGGGAATTCATGTCATTAGAATTAGAAGAAAAAGTTATTCAACTCGTCATGGAACAGTTGGATGTGACCCGGGAACAATGCAAGTTGGAAGCGTCATTTATTGATGATCTGGGCGCCGATTCTCTGGATCTGGTTGAGTTGATCATGGAGATGGAAGAAAAATTCGGCGTGGAGATCGCCGACGAAGAGCTGGAAAAAATTCGAACGATCCAAGATGTCATAGATTTTATTAAGAGAAAAGGTATTAATATTTAAGTCTTTTAAATCAGGATCATTGCTCATGAAAAGGCGTGTCGTTATAACAGGATTCGGTGCCCTGACTCCCCTTGGTAACTCCGTTTCGGAATCATGGGCGGGCGCCATTGCGGGAAAGTCGGGTATTGGCCCCATTACCCGGTTTGATGCCACCGCTTTCAGCTCCAGGATTGCGGGCGAAATTAAAAACTTTGATCCATTGCAGTATGTTGATAAAAAAGAAGTCCGGCGCTATGACAACTTTGCTATTTATTCGCTGGCCGCAGCCCAGATGGCTCTGGAGGATGCGGCGCTGACCATTGGCCCGGAGATTGCCGAGCGGGTCGGCACGATCATTGGTTCCGCCATCGGCGGCGCCCAGACCATCGAAGAAGAGGTCAAGGCGCTCTTGACATCAGGCCCCCGTAGAATATCGCCTTTCGGCGTACCGGCGATTCTGCCCAATCTGGCATCAGGCCATGTCTCCATCCGTTTTGGCGCGAAAGGCCCCATCAATTGTACCGTGACGGCCTGCGCCGCAGGCACGTCGGCCATCGGGAATTCTTACAAAATCATCGCTTACGGAGATGCGGACGCCATGATTACCGGCGGTGTCGAAGCGGCAGTGACGCCACTAGGGGTCGGAGGGTTCTGCGCCATGCGCGCGCTTTCGACCAGCAATGACGATCCACAAAAAGCCAGTCGGCCTTTCGACAAAGGACGCAATGGCTTTGTCATCGCCGAAGGCTGCGGCGTTTTGATTTTGGAAGAATTATCCTTTGCCCTTAAAAGAGGCGCGAGGATTTACGCCGAAATAGTCGGCTACGGCTGCACATCCGATGCCTTTCACCTGGCTGCGCCTCCGCCCGAACATGAAGGCGCCGGTCGCAGCATGCAAGTGGCGCTCAAAGACGCCGGCCTGCAAACGACCGATATTGATTACATCAACGCCCACGGTACCTCCACACCCCTCAACGATCTTTACGAAACGCAGGCGATCAAGAATCTTTTCGGCGACCACGCGAAGAAGCTGATGGTCAGTTCAACCAAGTCGATGACAGGCCATATGCTGGGAGGCACTGGCGCAGTAGAGGCGATTTTTGCCATCAAGGCGCTTCAGGAGAGTATCATTCCCCCTACCATCAATCTGGAAAACCCGGATGATGAATGTGATCTGGATTTTGTGCCGAATGTTGCAAGGCATCAGGAAATCAATACCGCCATGTCCAATAGTTTTGGGTTTGGCGGTGTCAATGCAGTGATCGTTTTGAAGAAATACAGAGATTAGTTGTTTCTGGAGGAATTTTTATCCATGTCATTTTTAGATCAGTTTGATCCGGAAGTCGCCAAGGCCATAGACCTGGAAACAAGACGTCAGTCGGGAAAACTGGAACTCATCGCCTCGGAAAATTTTGTCAGTGAAGCCGTTCTGGAAGCCCAGGGTTCTGTGATGACCAATAAATACGCCGAGGGTTACCCGGGTAAGCGCTACTACGGCGGTTGTGAATATGTTGATATTGCCGAAAGTCTGGCGATTGAACGTTGCAAGACGCTCTTTGGCGCAGAGGCTGTCAATGTGCAGCCGCACTCCGGCACGCAGGCCAATATGGCCGTCTATTTTGCGGCCTGTTCTCCCGGCGATACGGTTTTAGGCATGAATTTGTCGCATGGCGGCCATCTGTCGCACGGCAGCCCGGCGAACTTTTCCGGCAAGTTCTACAAGATCGTTCCCTACGGCGTCAGCCGCGACACGGAAACCATAGATTACGACGAAATGGCCAAACTGGCCCGTGAACATAAACCCAAAATGATTGTCGTAGGCGCGAGCGCCTATCCGCGGACGATTGACTTCAACAAATTCCGCGCTGTGGCTGATGAAGTCGGCGCGGTGATCATGGCGGATATCGCGCATATTGCGGGGCTGGTTGCGGTGGGTCTGCATCCCTCGCCGATTCCCGTTTGTGAATATGTTACCACCACCACGCACAAAACACTGCGCGGACCGCGCGGTGGACTCATCATGTGCAAGGAACCATACATTAAAATCCTCAACAGCCGCGTTTTTCCCGGCATGCAGGGCGGCCCTTTGATGCATGTCATCGCCGCCAAAGCCGTGGCCCTGAAAGAGGCGTTAATGCCCGAATTCAAGGAATATCAACAGCAGATTGTTAAAAACGCTCAGGCCATGGCAGACGAATTAAAGAATGAAGGCTTCCGTCTGGTGTCGGGCGGTACGGACAACCACCTGCTGCTCGTTGATCTGACTGCCAAAGGCGTGACGGGCAAGGATGCGCAGGAAGCTCTTGATCGCGCGGCTATTACCGTCAATAAAAACGGGATCCCTTTTGATACGCAAGGGCCAATGGTTACCAGCGGCATCCGCATCGGCACGCCGGCGCTCACGACCCGCGGTATGAAAGAAAATGAAATGCGCCTCATCGCCTCGCTGATCGCCGATGTGATCAATCATATTAATGATGAGCAAACCATCAAAGCCGTAGCCGAAAAAGTGAAAACGCTTTGCGCCCGGTTCCCGCTGTATGCACAAAGGATAAAAGGCTAAAAGGGATTCCGGCGGGGCGCAGGCAAAGGCGACTCATCAGAAAGCGAAAAAGCATGACGGAAAAACACGCGCCGTCGCATCATATTTTGGACAAAGTCAATTCCCGTCCCGACTGGGATACGTATTTTCTGGATATTGTCGATCTGGTTTCGAGACGCAGCACCTGTCTCAGGCGTGCGGTAGGGGCCGGTCTCGTTCGCGATCGGAGGATTCTGGCCACCGGTTACAACGGCGCCCCGTCCAAATTGCAGCACTGTCTGGATATCGGTTGCCTGCGCGAGCAGCTCAACGTGCCGTCCGGCGAACGCCATGAATTATGCCGTGGCCTGCACGCGGAACAAAACGCGATTATTCAGGCCGCCCTGCATGGTGTCAGCGCAAAAGATTCCACTCTGTACTGCACCAATCATCCCTGCGTCATTTGCGTCAAGATGATCATCAATGCCGGCATTACCCGTGTGGTTATTCGCGACGACTACAGTGACAAGCTGGCCGCCGATATGTTCAAAGAAGCGGGTATCGACGTTGTGCAGTTGAAAAACCTATAGAGGATCGGTCAAGCGAAATCATGAAATGCCCCTTTTGCGGTAACGCGGAAAACAAAGTGATTGATTCCCGGATCAGCAAGGACGGCAAAGCCATTCGACGCCGTCGTGAATGCTTGGGTTGCGCCCGGCGTTTTACCACGTATGAATATGTGGAAGACATCCTGCCGATGGTGGTGAAAAAAGACGGGCGGCGCGAACCGTTTGACCGGATAAAAATACGCAACGGGGTGATGACGGCCTGCGAAAAACGGGCGATCAGCATGGAGGACATGGATAAAATCGTCGAAAACGTGGAAACTGCCTGTCAGGAGTTCCAGGGTGAGGAAATTCCTTCATCGGTGATCGGCGAAAAAGTAATGGCCGAACTCAAGACGCTTGACGGCGTGGCCTATGTGCGGTTTGCGTCGGTATATCGTCAATTTCGCGACGTAGGCGAATTTATGACGGAATTAAAAGACTTGTTGAGCAAGGGCAAAAAATAATTATGTTTACCGGCATTGTCGAAGGATCGGGAAAAGTTGTTCGCTTGACGATGAAAGGCGCGGACGGTCTGTTGGAAATTGAGGCCGTAATCGATTTGAGCGAGGTGCGCTTAGGCGACAGCATTGCGGTCAACGGCGCTTGTCTGACGGTGATCTCCAAAACAGCCAAAACATTCACCGCCGATGTTTCCGCCGAATCTTTAAGCAAGACAACTCTAAGGTACTTGCAGGCCGGACATCCAGTCAATCTGGAGAAATCCCTGCGCATCGGCGGCTTTCTGGGCGGCCATTTTGTGCTGGGTCATGTGGACGGGATCGGCCGCATTCTCTCCAAAACTCAGAAGTCCGGGTCGATCATCTTCGCCATCGAAGCCGATGAGCCATTGTCGCGTTATATTGTGGAAAAAGGATCGGTGGCTATCGACGGCATCAGCCTGACGGTGAACAAGCTTGAAAAAGGCCGATTTTATGTTAATATCATTCCACACACAGCCGTCCACACGACGCTGACCGGGAAAAAAGAAGCCGAATGGGTGAACATTGAAACGGATATTCTGGGGAAATATGTAGAAAAGTTATTGCAAACACCGCGGGGAATCGATAAGAATTTTCTCGCCGAACATGGTTTTATCAAATAAGAAGGGTAAAAAATGGCAGTCAGTAAAATTTCGGAAGCAATAGAAGACATTCGCAACGGGAAAATGGTTATTCTTGTTGATGATGAAGATCGGGAAAACGAAGGCGATCTTTTTATGGCGGCGCAGTTTGTCACGCCGGAAGCGATTAATTTCATGGCGAGGTTGGGTCGCGGGTTGATTTGTCTGACAATTAATGAAGAAATTGCCAATCGTCTGAAGCTCCATCTGATGGTGAAGGACAATCAGGCGCGTTTCGGTACGGCGTTTACCATTTCCATCGAAGCACGTCATGGTGTTTCCACCGGTATTTCCGCGGCAGATCGCGCCACAACGATCCTGGCGGCGGTGAATCCCGTAGCCAAGCCGGAAGATATTGTGAGTCCCGGGCACGTGTTTCCGATTCTGGCGCGCAAGGGCGGCGTTTTGGTGCGCACAGGCCAGACCGAAGGATCAGTGGACTTGAGCCGTCTGGCCGGACTCACGCCGTCGGGTGTGATTTGTGAGATTATGAAAGACGACGGCACGATGGCGCGAATGCCGGACCTGGAAATATTTGCCCGCGAGCACAACCTCAAGATCTGCACAATCGCCGATTTGATTGATTACCGGATGCAGAACGAATCGCTCATCCGGCGGGTGGCGGAAGCATCGCTTCCCAGCTCTTTCGGCGGCGATTTTAAAATCATCATTTATGAAAACGATGTGGACGACATGCAGCATATCGCGCTGGTGAAAGGCGAAATCCATAAAAAAGACGAGGTGCTGGTGCGGGTGCATTCGGAGTGCCTGACCGGCGACATTTTCTCTTCGGCCCGGTGCGACTGCGGCGATCAGCTCCATCGCGCCATGGAAATGATCGGCGAAGAAGGCAAAGGCGTCATTGTCTATATGCGGCAGGAAGGTCGGGGCATCGGTCTGGTCAACAAGATCAAGGCTTATGCACTTCAGGAAACAGGACACGATACCGTGGAGGCCAACATCGCCCTGGGCTTTAAAGCGGATTTGAGAGATTACGGCATCGGCGCGCAGATTCTTGCGGATCTGGGCGTGCACAAAATGCGGCTCTTGACCAACAATCCCAAAAAGATTGTCGGACTGGAAGGCTACGGCATTGAAGTTACCAAGCGCGTGTCGATTGAAATTCCGCCCAACGAATCCAATATTCGATATATGACTACCAAGAAAAGCAAGATGGGTCATATTCTGGAGCTTTAGACGTGAGGAAGCGCCTACAGGCGCAGATCAATAATTTAACTAAGGATGGTGCTGAGATCATGCCGAAAATAATTGAAGGGAAAATTGTTGCCAAGGGAATGAAGTTCGCGATTGCCGCGAGTCGTTTCAACGATTTCATCAGTGGACGGTTAATTGAAGGCGCGGTCGATACACTCATTCGGGCCGGCGCGGATGAAAAAGATATCGTCATTTACAAAGTACCTGGCGCGTTCGAACTGCCGCTGGCGGCGAAAAAATTGGCCAAGAGCGCACGCTTTGACGCGGTGATCTGTCTGGGCGCGGTGATTCGCGGCGCGACCCCGCATTTTGAATATGTCAGCTCGGAAGTGTCCAAAGGAATCGCCCATGTGGGGCTGGACGCGGAAATTCCGGTGGTCTTCGGTGTCCTGACGACAGACACCATTGAACAGGCCATTGAACGGGCGGGCACAAAGTCCGGCAACAAAGGCGCGGATGCGGCGATGGCGGCGATCGAAATGGTTGACCTGTTCAAAAAGATGAACGCATAAGTTAAAAAAGTGAAACAGCGTCGCAATAACCCGGCGCTTGTGGGATTTGAGGATTAGATGCAAGGTCGGAGAAAGGCGCGCGAAGTCGCCTTACAGGTTCTTTACAGTTTGAATTTTGTCAATCTTGATGTGGAAAAGGCTTTGGAACTTTTCTGGGGGAATTTTGTCGCGCCCAAATCGGCCAAAGAATTTGCGGCCACTCTCGCCTCCGGTGCCTGGCATCACCGGGAAGAGCTGGACGGGCTGATCGCCGGCTGTTCGGACAACTGGTCGCTTAACCGGATGTCCAAGGTCGATATCAGCATTTTGCGGATGGCTGTGTTTGAATTTCTTTACTGCGACGACATTCCGCCCAAAGTAAGCATCAATGAAGCGGTCGATCTGGGGAAAATATTCGGATCGGAAAATTCCGGCTCATTTATCAACGGCATCCTCGATGCCCTCAATTTGAAATTGAATAAAAACAATGCAGCTAAGCCTCTCCACCCATCCACCCGACCAGCAAAGACATAGGTGTCTGGTCCTGGGTTTTTTCAGCGATGAAAGACCGCCGCGGGGTATTTGCGGTTTGATGGATTGGCGTCTCAACGGCATAATTTCACGGGAAATCAAACAGGGTCATTTAAGCGGCGAGTTTAAGGAAAAAGTGGCGATTCCCTATCCGGAACGCATCGGGGCTGAACTGCTGTTTCTTTTCGGGCTGGGCAATCTCGCCGATCTTTCCTACGATCGTATTTACACAGCAGCTTATGAAATTGCCGGCGCGATTGACGCCATGAAACTTCGGGAATTTGCGTTTGATCTGCCGGGAGACGGGCGTTCGGAATTGAACACTGCCGGTACGCTGGAAGCGATGATGACCGGTTTTTTTGATTTCTTATCGGATGACGTCAGCAAACTCGCCAATGTCAGTATCTGCCTGCTTACTTCTTCAGAGCGCTTAGCAGGCGTTGAGCAGGGGATTGCCCAATTCCATAAAAATGTGCGGCACATGGGTTTGGTCGATTTCAGCGCGCTGGAGCCTCACTGTACCTAAGCGTAATGCCACCCAAATCAAAGCGCTATCTTTGTTGGCGTCGTTGTCGGTTTCCTCGACGTATCGCTAATACGCCTGCGGAGCCTCCGCCTAGCCATCGCGATATCACCTTTGATTTGAACGGCATTAATTTGATCAATGGTTAAAGCGTTTCAAAAACGTAAAGATAATGAAACCTATGGGGAGACTCGTTCTGACTTGATTAAATTATCACTAATCGAAGATTCAATCGCTTGAAACCAATCTACATAATCACCTACCGACTGTTCAACTATAGCAACCTCTTCTTTCGTGAGTCTACGTTCAAGAACTTCACTGGCGACTTCTTGAATATCGCCTACATTAATCGAATAAATGATTCTGTCGTTTCCTTTCGTTTTCATGTGTTGTTCCTTTTATGCAGTGTGTCCAAACTTATTTATGAAAAATATTTTCACGATGCCATCTTATTGCATGTTGATGCGGGTATAATGTACTTCTATTTGGTAAAAATATTTTTGTATAGCTACTGGATATTTCTTTTATAAATTCATAATTTCCAAGTATCCCAAAATCTGATGGCACTGAAGAGGCTCTTGACGAAACTCTAATTGTATAGTCATCTTGTAAAGTAAACCAACCAACATCAAAAGCCCAATGATGTAAATGACACAAAGCTAATCCATTCCAAATATCATCTCGTCCTTGAAAACTGTGAGGAACGATATGTGCTGCTTCGACTTCCCATGATAGAGAATCTGGTGAATTGATTTTCATTCTGCAAACAGAGCATTTGTAATCGTATGCGTCAATAATGGCTTGACGAAACCCTCTGTTTCTTATTGTGACCTCTATGGTTGTTTTTATAATCTTCTTACCCTTGTCAAATGGGTTGTAGTTTTCAGGTCTTGGTGAATCAATCAGCTTCTTTACGATTTTCTGTACTTCGTAAGACTTGATTGGCAGTGTGTCTTTTTTTACAGAAGGTATGTTTGAAATCTTTAGTGCTTCATCAAAACCTTTCTCCGTTAACATCCATTCTTTCTTTTTCATTAGTTGGAACGTCTGTGTTGGACGTGAAACAAATTTTTCTTTTGCTAGGGCATCCGCTGCGCGAAAAAGTAACCTATGCCAGAGGAACGCCTTCTTTACACGATTTTCTTTGCGATATATTGTCTGTAAGAAAGCAGAACGCTGATTTTCATTCAGCCCAAAGTCATTTGCTATTTCATCGACTATTTCTTGTCCGGGGCCAAACTCTTTGATCACTCCGCCATGTTTTAGCAATATTTGAAGCAAGGCTTGCTCAACTTTTTGCCTTGATGGCATATTGAATTGTTCTAACATCTTACTTTTGGTGAACTCATTGTTGTCCTTAATTAAGCTTTCACATTTAATTTGCATCCTAACGCTAAATCTAGGTGGCGGCAGAAATTAGTATATTTATTTTGTGTCGATTTGAAACAAACCATTTTTTGAGCGAACTCGTTCTACAATAATATTTCTTTGAAATCAAACAGGGATTTTTTTGCGATATCCTGTCAGTCCATATGCTCCAGAGAGAGTTTGGCTGGCTGTTTCCCCAGAAGTACCATGCCGAAGTGTTCGTATTTTTCGCCGGTTTTTGTGTCCGCGTCGGAAATTATGTGAAAAATGTGAAGAGCTGTTCAGGGCGACAGCACTACCATCCCTGCCCCAACGAAGGAGTTATCCACAGTCAACCACCAGGTGCCGCCCTTAAGCCCGGCAGGGCGGTCGGTGACTTGGCTGTGGGCAACTCCCACCTTCTATCTGCTCCAACAAAACCGGAAAGAACAAAAGGGGGAAAATGGGAAAATGGCAACAACCGTATATAATCTGCAGAAAGGCCGGCTGGAAACCATTGACGTTGAGTTTGCCAAAAACAACACGACATGGTTTGGCCACTACAGAATGCCCCGCGATATCCGTATGATCACAGACTATAAAGGCGGAAGCCTGATTACCGAGTTTGATCGAGGATCATTTTCAACGCGTGGATAAGGGGCGGCAGATCGTCGATGATCGTATCCCATACGCGATCAAGATCGACATCGAAATAGGCATGGATCAGTCGATTTCGCATAGTCACGATAAACATCCAGGGGATTTCCGGGTGTGTTTCACGAAATGCCGATGATACTCTGGACGCCGCCTCGCCGACTATTTCGATCGATTTGACGAGGGAAAGGGTCAGCATCCGATTCGCATCAAGCTCCGCTCGCGACTTATCGCCGACAAACGACAACGCCTCCTGTGCCGCATCCAGCATATGGCGGACACGGACAATATCAGGATTCGACATACTGAACCTCCGCTTCTAACAGGACCTCATCCCGAAAGTACCGGCTTAGCTCCGCCGGTGTCCGCAAGTCCGCTTTGCGCCCCAGGATGTCGGAAAGTGCCAGTTCCATCTCGGCCAGTCGGATGTAGCCGACCCGCCGACCGGGTTGAAACTCCACCAGCACATCCACATCGCTGTCCGGTCGAAAGTCCTGCCGGAGAACCGACCCGAAAAAGGATAGTCGCCCGATATGATATTTGATGCAGAATTGTTCGATCCGGTTTTTCTGAAATTGTATATTGGCGATCTTATCCATATTCATCAACCCCATTTTAATCCCGCTGCTGCGAGACGAGCGTGAGTGGCCGGATTAATTAACTATCCGATTCCAGTCAAAATTCGCATCCTCTGTCGTTCATTGCCACAGAATAAACCATAACCACTTGTAATCTTGCATAATAGATCATATTTATCAAGCAAACAGTTCAGGTAAGGACGCAGTACGTGACATCGCTTCCATGTGAACCGTACCCGAATCTTGCCGCAATATAGGATGTTCCCATTGGGTCCCACACAAATAGATTGACTACATACAACGTTTTGATATTATACAGACGATGATAGTCCAGAAAGGCAAAGACACATGGCCATTGAACAATCCAAAATTGACAGAATTGTTGAACTAGCGAGAACCTATGGCGCAACAAGACTGATTCTTTTCGGCAGCATGGCAAAAACGCCTTTGATAGCACGTGATATAGATATCGCCTGCGACGGCGTGCCAGGATGGAAACTCTATGAACTGGCCGCTAAAATTGAAGATGAGTTGAACATTCCTCTCGATATTATTCCGTTGCAGCCCTCCACACGCATGACCATGAAGATCGAGAGTGAAGGCAAAATTCTGATATGACTTCAGACGAATTGATCGAAGAAGTAAGAGTTGAACTTGAAAATATTGAAATTGTTTTAAAGGAATTGGCTTGTCTTTATGAAGATGTCAAAAGCATTGAAGTTTCGATGAGGAATAAAACCGCAGCAGCCGCTTTTCTCGCACAGTTTTATGGCGGTATCGAAAATATTCTAAAAAGAATCAGCCGTTTTTATGGTGTTAGTTTACCTTCTGGTAATTTGTGGCATGTCCAATTATTCAAACGTTTTTGCAATCCTCCCTTAGAACCTTTACCATTAATATTCGACAAAGCGCTGTCTGAAGATTTAGCGCCTTACCGAAAATTCCGTCATGTTGTTCATCATGGCTATGGTTTCCACCTAGATTGGGATCGAATGAAGGAAGGTATAGAAAGATCTCAAACGATTTTTGTATGTTTCAAAACAAGCATTGAAAATTATATAAAGACATTGAAATAATTTTTTTCATGTACAATGATGGCAACGGTACTGGAATCCAACAAAGATCAACGGCAGCCCCGACCCTTTTGAGCATGAAAGGGACGAAATGATTGCCCATGAGACTGGCTGCTAACTCATTGGACAGTAACTTAATTTCTTAAGGCCCCAATGGTCCCGACCTTTCTCAAATTGACAGCAAGTGTCCGGTAAAACCCCCGGGGGGCTTGAGAGTTCATCACACAAGCCAGGGATTAAAGGTGGCAGGCGTCCGGTCGGATCAAGAGCACAGGAATGACGGAGTGATTAATAACACCGGATGCCACGCTCCCCAGTATCAACTTCTTAAACCCGCTATAACCGTGGGTTCCCATGATGATCAGTTCCATGCCGTTTTTATTGGCATATTCCAGGATCGTCTCGGCAAGTCGGTTGGCCTCAATGGACACTGTTTTTACCTTTATCCCCTCGGAACTCAGTTGGGATTCCGTTTTTGCAAGGTATTTTTTAGATGAAGTAAAGACATCTTCTCTGAGTGCTTCAAAGTTAAAGTGCTTCCCGCTCTCCAAGTCTCCCCAGGGGATATCAATGGTGACGATATTCAGCAGTGTGATCTCTCCCACAGATCCACCCTTGAAATGGGATTTGAGGTGTGACAGCACGCACTCGGCTAAATCTGAACCATCCAGCGGAACTAAAACTTTCTTATACATTTTTTTACCTTCCTTTCTTATACGGTTTTTAATTCTTCAATAAGCCCCCCCGCACTTTCTAAAACACATTGTTCTTTCGCTTGTAATGTACCAACGAGGGCGGGGTGTGTCAATAAGAGGTTGCCCACAAAACAGGGAACGGTTTTAAACCGTTCCCTACAAATGGTAATGTGATCAATCCATGTGTTCCAGTGATAATTTGGCTGGCTGTTTCCCCAGAAGTACCATGCCGAAATGCTCGTATTTTTCGCCGGTTTTTGTATCCGCGTCATGCCAGCGCGCCAGAAACTCTCGTTCCCTGAGCCAGGTGCGCCGGATGGTGGACGGATCTTCAAACAGCAAGACATCCTTATTGAGGCCGATGACAATGGCGTAGTGGCCGTCGTTCCAGTCGCTGCGCCAGTCGTCGAGCGTCATGTAGCGGTCCGCCCAGGCCTGTAAAAGCACGATCACCGGTGTTCCCGTGTCCACGTAATGCTTGACCTGATTGAGCGACCATTGTGTGCCGGATTTAACCTCGAAGCCATAGCTTTGCGCCACCGCGATCATGGCCTGCGGCGGCGTGCCTTCCTCGGACGTGCCAAGCGCCTTCAACAGGTCGTCTCCGCTCACTTCTACGCCGTAATAATTCATCACAGTCTGGAGCGCCTGTGCGCCGCAGTCGTAATCATAGGTTTGCTTGCCGATATGCAGATCGATCATCGATACTCTTTGCGATTCCTGAAGCGATTGGAGCGTTTGTGTGAGCGATTCGGCAAACGCGCGCCGAAGCCGGTTGATTTGCGCAACGTTGGGCGTTCCGTCTTCATTCTTGAAGAGGCGTTCGTTCGTTTCCTGAATAAAAGCCGGAGCACGCGAGCCGATCCGTTTTAATGCGTTGACCGAATGTGCGGCGCACACATGACCGTGCACCTTGACATACTCCGAGCCGTTCACGGTGACCAGGACATCAGGCAGATGCTTCCGCAGTTCGGCGGCATAGGTTTCCACAATCACGTCCGGGCAGTAGGTGAGCGGTTTTTCATCGCGCCCCGTGTGTTGGAAATTCATCAAATCAATTTGATTATCGGCAACACCGCGGGCGGTCACCGTGGAATGGCCGTCGAAGAGCAGGCCTGCGCCTGCTGAAATGTTTTCTTCGATGCTCCGGTGAAAGGGTTTGAGATACTTTTCCGACCAGGCCGCCCGCATGGAAGCGGAAGGTTCGCAGCCTCCCCGGTAAACCGGACGGCCGAAGACATCCTTCACCGGCACACACTCATCAATCTCCGCCGGATCGCGGTTCGCCTCAAGCAAGATGCTGCAATAAGGGAAGACCAGTTGCCGGTTGGCGAGGATATCGCGGAAATCATACAGCCACTGGGTGTGCCAATCGACATTTTTAATCAGCACGGAAAATTCATCCGTCAGATCATCCAGAGAAATTTCCGGCGGAATGGCCACGCCGCTGTGAGGCACAACAACAAGAATATCCGATCCCGTCATACAGTTAACCCTTCGTGGTGATAGGCCGCCTTGCGGCTAGTAATCATGGTGGACATTGTAGCTCTTTTTCCCGTCTTTGGAAATCTAAAAATAATCAAAGAATATCGGTATGTTTGCAATTATTAGTTGACAGGATAATCGTTTTTCTTATACGCTGACACAACAAAAACAGATTTGCGTTGGAATTCATGATCAATCCATCCCAATCAAAACAAGCACGTTTTTCAGGCTGGGTAACGCTTGCGGGCGCGATGCTGGCCTATGGCGGCATTTGCGGCGACGTCACTTACGCCTATGGTGTTTTCCTGCCGTCGATGAGTGAAACATTCGGGTGGCATCGTTCGGCTCTGTCCGGCCCCTATACGCTTTTTCTGATTATTGGCGGCCTGCTGGGGCCACTGGTAGGATGGACCATTGCCCGGTTTGGCGCCAGGAAGAATATTATTCTGGGGAATATCTTTGCGGTACTTGGTTTGCTGGGCATGTCTCAGGTCGATGAAATCTGGCATGTCTATCTTTTTTTCGGTGTGATGGGTGGCCTGGCCCTGGCCCTTGCCGAATTTTTAGCCGTGACGACGGTCATCAATCACTGGTTTATCAGGAGAAGGTCTCTGGCGATGGGACTTGTTTTCGCCTCCGGCGGTGTCGGCGGCTTTTTTCTGCCGCCTCTCATCATCTCGTTTATTTCTGATCTGGGTTGGCGCTGGGCATGGGTCTGCCTGGCTGGCATTCATCTTCTTTTGACGGTTATTCTAGCCGGATGTCTCATTCGGAATACGCCGGAGAGTGAAGGCCAGGTGCCGGATGGGCATGCCCCGGAAAGTCTATCTGAAAATTTTTACAGCTCAACAAGGAACAGCGTTTATTCAACACCGACAGATTGGAGCGCGGGCGATGCCATAAGAACACCAGCCCTGTGGATTCTGTTGATTTTGTTTTCCGTTCTGCTGTTTGCCGCCAATATGCTGACGACCCATCAGGTAGCCTATCTGCGGGATTTGCACTATTCCCCGATGGTGTCGGCCACAGCGCTGGGGCTGATGCTGGGGATGAGTATTCTGGGAAGGCTTCTAAGCGGTATTTTAGGTATGCGGTTTGACGGCCGGTATCTGGCAGCCGTCTTTCTGACCTGCATGGGATTGGGCATTGTGTCGCTCATGAACGCGCAAGGAATCTTTTTTGTTTATCTTTATTCCATGCTCACCGGAATTGGATTTGGCGGGATGATCGTGCTTTTGCCCAATGTCATGGGCGCCTATTTCGGACGAACGCACTTTTCCCGGATTGTCGGCTGGACAACCCCTGTGGTGACGCTTGCCAGCGCCATAAGCCCCACGCTGGCCGGGTATCTTTATGATTCTACAGGCAGTTATTTTCTGCCCTTTACCATTGCGGCGGCGCTTCTTTTCGGCGGTGTCGTTCTGGCTTTCCTGGCTCGTCCGCCTGGCCTGCCTGTGGCTATCAAGTAGTGGAATTTCCTCTAATCTTTTTCTCAAAATAGCTTTTAATATTTTCGGCCGTTTGGGCGATCAGCAGCCGGCGGGCCTCGCGGCCGGCCCAGGCAATGTGCGGGGTAATGAAAAGTTTTTCCTTGTTCTGAACCTTGAGCAAGGGGCTCTCGGCCGCAATAGGTTCGGCTGAAAGCACGTCGAGCGCGGCTCCGGCAATCCGGTTTTCATCAATAGCCTGTGCCAGCGCCGCCTCGTCCACAATGCCGCCTCTTCCCATATTCAAAAGATAGGCGGTGGGTTTTATCATTCGCAGCCGGTTTTCGCTGAGCAAATTCCTGGTCTGATCATTCAACGGGCAATGAATCGAAACCACATCAGCCGTCTGCAGCAGGTCTTCCAGTGGCAGATGCCGATAGCCCGTTACCTCCAGATTCTTGCCGGAGGTCGAATGATAGGCGATGTGTGCGCCGAAGGCGGAAGCCACTTGTGCCACGCGTTTGCCGATGGCGCCCATGCCGATAATGCCGAAGAGCTTATTTTTCAGTTCCCAAAACTCGCGGCCCAGATGCGTGAACACGGGGCTTGCGGCGTATTGTCCAGACTTAACATAATCGTCGTAGTAGCGGCCGGCGTTCAGCAAATAGAAAAGCATGGCAAACGTACATTGCGTAACGGATTCAGTGGAATAACCTGCAACATTCTTTACCGTGATTCCCTTCTTCGCTGCATATTCCAGATCGATATTGTTCATGCCGGTGGCGGCGACACAAACCAGCTCCAGTCCCGGACAGGCGTCCATCACATCACGGTCAATGACCACTTTGTTGGTGATGACCACGTTATGCCCTTTTATCCGCTCAATCCGCTCGGCAGGCCGGGTCATCTCATGGCCTGTGTATTCACCAAG
>CAYGNV010000031.1:0-17487 GCA_964351355.1 uncultured Smithella sp. | reverse complement strand
CCGGCGAACGCGGCGTGCTGATGGGCGCGCTGGCGGGCATGATGGAAGCGCAGTACGCGGAACTGAGGCGTCACGGCCACACACCCAGCGAAGCCTTTAATGAAACCGTGGAAGAATTAACCCAGAGTCTGATCCGTCTGGTCGGTGAAAACGGCATGGACTGGATGTATGCCAACTGCTCGGCCACCGCACAGCGCGGCGCTCTGGACTGGCGGCACAAATTCCGCAAGGCAGTGGAGCCGGTTTTTGCCGAGCTATACAATTCCGTCGCCACCGGCAAGGAGACCGAAGTGGTTCTGCGCGTGAACAGCGCACCGAACTATAAAGAACTGCTCAATGCCGAACTCAAGGAAATGCGCGAGTCCGAATTGTGGCAGGCCGGCGTTGCGGTGAGATCGCTGAGACCGGAAAAAAGAAATAAATAATAGGAGAAAACAATGAGAAGCGATCTTATGAAAAAAGGACTGGAGCGGGCGCCGCACCGTTCGCTCTTAAAAGCGATGGGATACACCGATGAAGAAATCGCACGTCCGCTGATTGGCGTGGTCAATTCCGCCAATGAAATTATTCCTGGGCATATTCGCCTGGATTTGATCGCTCAGGACGTGAAAGCCGGCATCCGCATGGCGGGCGGCACACCGGTGGAATTTCCCGTCATCGGCGTCTGCGACGGCATTGCGATGGGACATGCGGGTATGAAGTACTCGCTGCCCAGCCGCGAGTTGATTGCTGATTCCATCGAAATCATGGCCATGGCCCATCCCTTTGATGCGCTGGTTTTCATCCCGAACTGCGACAAGATTGTCCCCGGCATGCTTATGGCGGCGCTCAGGCTCAACATTCCCTGTATTTTCATCAGCGGCGGACCGATGCTTGCGGGAAAAATTCAAAACAAAGCCGTCGATCTGATCAGCGTTTTTGAAGGCGTCGGCGCGGTGAAAGCCAAAAAAATGACTGCCGCCAGTCTCAAGGAACTTGAAGACTGCGCCTGCCCCGGCTGCGGCTCCTGTGCGGGCATGTTCACGGCCAATTCCATGAACTGTGTTACCGAGGCGCTGGGTCTGGGGCTACCCGGTCACGGGACGATTCCCGCCGTGCTGGCCGCCAGGCACCGTCTGGCCAAATATGCGGGCATGAAAATCATGGACTTGTTCAAGAAAAATGTCAAACCCCGTGACATTGCGACACTGGCTGCTTTTAAAAACGCCATTGCCGTAGATATGGCGCTGGGCTGCTCCACCAATACGGTGCTGCACATTCCCGCCGTCGCGCATGAGGCGGGCATCCGGCTGGATTTGAATCTGTTCAATCAAATCAGCGACAGGACGTCCAACATCTGTAAACTCAGTCCTGCCGGATCTCACCACATCGAAGACCTCGATGCAGCAGGCGGTGTTCAGGCCGTGATGAAAGTGATCAGCAAACTGGGCGTCATCGACGAGAAGGCCATGACCGTTTCGGGAAAAACGGTGGGCGCCCTTTTGAAAGTGGCTCGTGTATTGAATGACGATGTGATCCGCCCCTTGAACAATCCATATTCCAAACAGGGCGGCATTGCCATTTTGCGAGGGAACCTGGCGCCGGACGGCGCGGTAGTTAAACAGTCCGCTGTGGCGCCTGCGATGCAGGTCAACGAAGGCAAGGCCCGCGTGTTTGATTCAGAGGATAGAGCCATTGCGGCGATTCTCGGTGGAAAGATTAAAGGCGGGGACATTGTGGTGATCCGCTATGAAGGCCCGAAAGGCGGTCCGGGAATGCGGGAGATGCTCTCCCCCACCTCCGCCATCGTCGGTATGGGACTGGATCAATCCGTGGCGCTGTTGACAGACGGACGTTTCAGCGGCGGGACCAAGGGCGCGGCGATCGGTCACATCTCACCGGAAGCGGCGGAAGGCGGCCCCATTGCGCTGGTGAAGGAAGGCGACATCATTGCTATCGATATTCCGGCCAAAACGCTGAATCTGAAAGTCAGCGACGCCGAACTGGAAAAGCGCCGCAAGGCGCTGAAACCCTGGACGCCGTCCATAACCACCGGCTATCTGGCGCGCTATGCAAAAATGGTCACATCCGCGTCAACAGGAGCAATATTTAAGGATTAACCATTGGTAGGGAAAGGCCTTGTGACCCAGTAGGATGGCAAGACCGTTCCCTACACTTTTAGTTCCATTCCGCAATCATCAATCCGATGCTGATGCGGTTGATGCTTTTGTTGTAATCCATTAATCCCTCGCCGTAGCCGTTGAAATATTGAACGTAGAGGCTGAATTTGTCGCTAAAATATTTGTCTATCCAGGCTTCTGAAACCACGCGTCCCAGCACCAGCTTGCCTAACGTAGAAGGCGGAATGCTCCAGTCCAGCTGGATGGCGCCCAGATTTTCCTGTCGGAAGTTATTGCGCAGCATCATTGCAAAGCGCATGTCTTTCCAGTAGAGCGTTGCCCAGAGTTCCCCGTATCCCATGTAGCGCGTCAGATCAGGATTGTCATCATTTTCTTCATTTTCCGGCAAACGGAACCAAGTTTTGAGCTGCAAACTAAAATTCTGTCTTTCCAAGCCGATATTGGCCACAAGGCGGTTCCAGCTGCGTGAAAGCGGTCTCGATCGGCCGTTGGATTGATGATTAAATCCGACGTTTAAAAAGCGTCCCTTGAAACCCAGGATTTCATAATCCGTGCGAAGGCCGATGAGTAATTCCGGCTCATAATTGACATCCCGGAAAGGCGCGGAGAAAGCGGAATTGTAAAGCTGCCAGAAAGACAGTTGTGAGTAAGACATCCAGACATCCAGACCTTTCACCACCTTTATGTAGTTATAGAACCCCTGAAGCGGTTCCTGGAAAACGTCTTCCCATACTTTTGCCTTGAAACTGATCTGGAACTTGGCTTCATTGTACTGCGCTTTAGACGCGGGATCATGCTCCAAATTCGTTTCGTCATTGGGCGAGGAATTATAGGACGCCAGCAAAAAATAATTCATGCGGTAGGGCCTGAAAACAAAAGCGCGTTGACGGTTATTGGGGTCCAAATCCCATTGACGGGTCATCACGGAAGGCTTTTCCGGTTCTGGAGAAGCCGCTTTGGCCACAGGCATTACTGCTGTATCGGATGCTGGGGGCCCTGGATGCTTTCTCCTCGCAAGCTCATCGAAGCATTGCAATCGCGCCGCATTATCTTCAATTTTGGCGCAACCGGACAGTCGGTCATTCATTTCAGCGGCAACAACAGAAGGCCCCGGGAAGAAGAACGGCCCTATCACCAGAAAAAACATGCCGCAGAAAAGCCATTCACTGAATTGCTGTTTTTTGAAAAAAATCATTTTTCATCCTCACTCATTAATTGAGATTGAATCCAACTGCTAATTCTGATAATCTTATTAACAGCATTTAAACAGATGATATTGTGTAAAGCAACAAACTTATTGTCCCCCCGGAATAAAAAAGAATTGAGTCATGCAAAAATTTATCAGTATCGGCATCCTTATTCTGATTATCTGGAACTTCAGCGGCTGCGCGCTGGTCAAGCTGCGGGAGGATGTCCAGTTTTCTAAAGATTCCTGCCTGTTGATTGGTGAAATCATTCGTATTTCTCCCCAAAAAAACCCGATCGTTGTCGTCGCTTATAGTCATCAGAACGGTGTTGTGACGATTGCCGATTACACGGTGTTATCCGGGTCGGGACAATATGAAATGTTAGTCCAGGAAGGAAATTATGAAATTTTCGCTTTTGAGGACGCAAACGGGGATCTTTCTTATACTCAGGGCGAATGGGCGGGCTACTACGGAAAACCCGATCAAGTGAAAACGCAGGTGGGAGGCGTTGTCTTCGGGCTGGATATTATTCTGACGCCAAAAACGAAACAGCCGGTTTCGACTTTTGCCAACATGCTGGCTCAATTTTCCGGTGGAAAAAGAAAGCCATCAACTTCAGCCGGAACTTTGGCGAATCTCGATGATCCGGTATTTTCCGCCGAAAACGGGCTTAACGGTTTCTGGACGCCGCTGGAATTTTTTAAACGAATCGGCTGCAATATTTTTTTTATAGAACCTTACGATCCCAAAAAGACACCGATTCTTTTTGTTCACGGCGCAGCGGGCTCGCCGCAGGACTGGCGTTATTTTATCAATCATATCGACCGATCGCGCTATCAGCCCTGGATTTTTTATTATCCGTCCGGCGCCCGCCTGGACACAACATCTTTCCTGCTTCGGACAAAGCTTTATGACCTTTACAGAAAATATCAATTCGAATCTTTGTATGTTGTCGCGCACAGCATGGGAGGGCTGGTGTCCCGTTCCGCCATTATCGCCAAGGAGGACAACTACCACGATGCCATACAGCTTTTTGTTTCGATTTCCACACCCTGGGGCGGGGAGCCGCGGGCGAAAACAGGCGTGAAACAATCACCAGCGGTTATTCCCAGCTGGAAAGATGTGGAACCGGACAGCGAATTCATCAAACGGGTACTGGGCACGAAACTTAACTCCAAAATACGCTACTACTTGTTTTTCGGGCATAAGGGAGGCGGCAGTCTGTTTAGGCAAAATAATGACAATACGGTCACTCTGGAAAGCATGCTGGATTTAAGAGCGCAGGCCGATGCCCTTAAAACGACCGGCCTTAACGAAGACCATGTCAGTATTCTTTCCAGTCCGGAAATGATGTCCCAATTTAAATCCGTCTTAGCCAGCACGGAAGCCAATAAAGATAAAACATATGTTCATTCTAAAGGATACCTGCGTGTTGGACATGCGTTTGATCCGTCCAACACAAAAATTCCATCGCAGATGGCTCTTGTGCTGGCTCCCACCGGAACGGATGAAAAGGAAATACAGCTCAAAATTGATCCCTTTCTGCCCGAGCAGGAAACGGGGGCCATTGTACCTAAGAAATATGATGTCAGTCTGTGCGCTTTGGGTTTTAAAACCGAACCGGATAAAATAACACTGGATATAAAGCCGGGAAAAATAGAGGAAGTAAAATTTGTTTTAAAACCGCAGGGAATGATTGCCGGTTATATGACGGCGGCAACATCCGCCGACGACAGTTTCTGGGGATTTTTTAAAGACCTGCCGGAGCGCGTGAAAATCCGCGCCATTAAATTAACCGGTCCGGGGATCTCCCGGTCGCTTGTGCCCAACGACAAGATGAGCGACCGAGAAGTGCTTGCTACCTTTCTTGCTTCCCGGGATTTCGCATTTAAGGCTACATTTGCTTTTTTTAATCTGCCGGCAGGTGATTATGATGTAACGATTGAAGCCGACGGCTGCGAAACATTTACGACAAAGATAAAAACCCAGCCGGGAGAATTTGTTCCACCCGCGCCTTTCCGTCTTATTTTAAAATAAGCTGCTTTGCGCTTACTTCCCCGCCAGAAGAATCCGGCGCACGCGGTCCAGCTCTTGTTGATTATCCACTTCGACCGAATCATGCGGCGTGACGACAACTTTAATCTTGTATCCATATTCCAGCGCGCGCAATTGTTCCAGGGCTTCGAGCTTTTCGAGTTTCCCTTCCGGCAGTTGAGTAAAGGTATCGAGAAAATCCCGGCGATAAGCGTAAATGCCGTGATGCTTGTAATAGTCGGCTATGAGCTTTTTGTCGCGCACGTAAGGAATCGTCGCCCGCGAAAAATAAAGGGCGAAGTTCTGATGATCGAGAACAACTTTGACGGCGTGCGGATGCGTGATTTCTTCATCCAGGATGATCTTATAAATCAATGTGGACATAACTACGGTGGAATCACCGATTAAAGGCTGGATCACTTCATCGACCTGCGCCGGCTCAAAAATCGGCTGATCGCCCTGAATGTTGACAACGACGGCTTCGGCAGGAAGATTGAGCGTCCGCACGGCTTCGGCAATCCGGTCTGTGCCGGAGCGGTGTGTTGCGGCGGTCATCATGGCATTGCCGCCGAATTTTTTTACCGCGTCAAATATTCTTTGATCGTCGGTAGCCACCGCTACATACGGCACGGCTTTCGCTTTAGCGACTCTTTCATAAACGTGCTGAATCATCGGCTTGCCTAAAAGATCGGCCAGGGGCTTTCCCGGAAAGCGGCTGGATTCATAACGCGAGGGGATGATGCAGACGATGTCTCTTTTCATATTTGCATTCCCAAGTACGGATCGGATTTTTGCAGATAGTTACAAACATAATCTTGCACGGAATGTTCCAGCGGTGCAAACTCGACGGGACAACCGTCATCTTTCAGCTTTCTCATTTCCGCCTGTGTAAAATACTGGTATTGATTGCGAAGCCCCTCGGGCATCTCAATATATTCAATATTCGGCTTGATGCCCATCGCGGCAAAAACGGCGTTGATCAGATCATTCCAGGTTCGGGCCTTGCCTGTGCCCAAATTAAAAATACCGTTGACATCCTGATTTTTGAAAAGCCACCACATGACGTCAATACAGTCTTTAACATAGATAAAATCACGCAATTGCCCGCCATCGGGATATTGGGGCAGATAGGATTTGAAAAGGCGTACCTTGCCTGTTTCCTTAATTTGATGAAAGGCTTTAAAAATGACGCTGGTCATGTCCCCTTTGTGGTATTCGTTGGGGCCGAAGACATTGAAAAATTTAATGCCGGCCATGTTGTTCTCCCAAGAATTTTTCAATGCCCTTAAATCAAACACCTGCTTGGAATAGCCATACATGTTGATGGGTTTCAGTTTACTGATTTTGCCGTGGTCGTCCGAAAAGCCCTGTGTTCCGTCGCCATAAGTCGCCGCCGAGCTGGCGTAAATAAAGCGGATACCGTGTTCAATCGCGTATTCGGCCAAAAGGCCGGTATAAACATTATTATTTTTCCAGAGGTAATCGGCATCGCGCTCCGTCGTGGATGAACAGGCGCCCATATGGACAATCGCGTCAACGTCAAAGCGCACCGTGTCGTTATAAATCATCTCGTGAAAATCGTCTTTATGCATGTAATTAACAAAGCGGAGATTCACCAGATTTTTCCACTTATCTGATGTTCCCAGACGATCAACAATAACAATGTCGTCGATGCCTTCCTGGTTGAGCCTCCAGACAAAAGCACTGCCGATAAACCCTGCGCCACCAGTAACTACGATCATGTGTGCGACTCCTTTGATTTTAAAATCGTGATTTTCTCGTAATACTGAAAAGAAATACTGTCAATAAGGAAAACGGCGACATGACCTGAACGCATTAAGTATTCAGAGATTAACCGTTTTTGACTTCCTGCCTCAATATCCGTCTCAAGAGCTTACCTGCCGGGTCCCGAGGGATAACATCGCGGATAAGAATGGTTTTGGGCCATCGATAGTCGGGCATGTTTTCTTTGCAATACTTGAGAAATTCCTCTTTGTTGCCTTCGAGGCCTTCTTTTAAAACGATCACGGCCATAACAGCCTGTCCCTTGCTTCGGTCAGGAATACCAATAACCGCCGCATCTTTCACTTTAGGATGCAGCTTCAGGATGTCTTCGATCTGGCCGGGATAGACATTGAATCCCTTGGAAATAATCATGTCGTCTTTTCGATCCACGATATAGAAATAACCGTTCTCATCCATGCGCGCCAGATCGCGTGTGTAAAACCAGCCGTCGCGCAGGACGGCGGCGGTAAGTTCCGGATTGTTCCAGTAGCCGCGCATAATCTGCGGGCCTTTTACCACCAGCTCGCCGATTTCTCCTTGCGGGCATTCCTTTTGTCCTGTTTCGATATCCATGATTTTAGCCTGCGTGTCCGGCAGCGGAACACCGATGGATCCCAGAGGCGCACCCATCGGATACGGCGTCATGTGCGTGGCCGAGGAGGCCTCGGACAGACCATAGGCTTCCATAATCTTCCTGCCGGTGATCTCCTCATACTTTTCATGGACTGAGGGCGACAGAGGCGCTCCTCCGCTGATAGCAACCTGAATGGAAGAAAAATGGGTTCTGGCGGCATCGGGAGGAAGGGACATCATGGCCGTCCACAGGCTGGGCACAGCCGGAAAGGATATGGGTTTGTAAGTCTCCAGCATCTTCGTCAGGGAAAGAATGTCCATCAGGTCCATGCGGGGCAGAAGGATCATCCGGTATCCCTTGAGCACGGAAACCAGCATACAGGCCGACATACCGAAAACATGGAAAAAAGGGATCACGCACATGACGGCGGCATTTCCTGCACCCGTTATTCCCATCCAGATATTGGATTGGAGCACGCTGGCCACAATGCTGCCATGGGTCAGGGTTGCCGCCTTGGGCATTCCGGTTGAGCCGCTGGTATATTGCAGCACGGCTACATCCCGGGGAGAAATTTCAACGGTCGGTTCTACGGCGCTTTCAACCGAATTGAGCAATTCGAGGAAGACCTGTGGATGAGGCATGCCTTCTTCCAAAGACAGTTTTTTCTCCAGACCGAAGACGGAGTGAAGGATGACCTTTTTGACGGATGTTTTTTGAACCACGCTGTAAAGATTTGGAGCAAACAGATCCAGAGTGATGACGGTTGTTACCTCCGCATTATTCAGACAGTGGATGAGTTCCTCGCCTGAAATGCCGACGCTGATATTGGCCACAATTGCGCCAAGCTTCATTGCCGCAAAAAAAGCGATGACATAGGTGGGGGAATTCACCATGATGAAAGCGATTCTGTCGCCTTTTTTCACACCATTGTTTTGCAAGATGAGAACAAACTTGTTTACCTTGATATTGAGCTCCCCGTAAGAAGTATTCTGATCGTTGAAGGTCATGGCCACATCATCCGGATGTTTGGCTACAGTGTCTGTCAGAAAATGGTGTATGGGCCTTTCGGGATAGCGGATAGTGTGGGGAACGTGTTGTGCGTAATGTTTAAACCAGGGAGATTTCATGATTTTCGTATTCCTCCACTTTTTTATTTTCAGGCTTACCGGTTCATTCCGTTTGGTTTGCGGCTATCTGTAATACTGAAAGCAAAACTCTGTCAATAAAGAAAAACTGCGCTTTGATTTATGCCAATTCGCTTTTGTTGGCTGCATCATCGGCAATTTTTAGCAGGGACCGGTTTCAAACCGTTCCCTCCGCGCCTCGGATCACCCGCCTTGCCGAAATTTGTCCTTTGTGCGAATTGGTATGAGAATTGAAAAAAATCCCCCCAAGACAATTGCCTTGAGGGGATTCCATATTTAAACAGATCATGTCGACGCTTACGAAAATATCAGGTCACAATAACTTTCACCAGGTCGATGACGGGGTTGGTGAACAGTGCCATCAGCATGGTATAGAGAGCGAAGGCGCCAACAACTTCCGTCGTGTACATCTTGTTATATTTTCTTTTTAAAGAAACCAGGATCAATCCGCCCACGATCAGGCATCCCAGTTGAAAATACGGGAAATTAGCTGCTCCCGCTGCCGCGTATTGTGCAAATCCAAAGGTTGCCGTCAAAAGAACTACTGCCGCCGCTACCATCATTGTTCCTAATGTCTTTTTCATGATCTGTTACCTCCTTAGGGTAGTTTGTTTGTTTAATTGCCTTTATATTAATGAAATTTGCGTGCCAAAATTTCAAAACGGCTGATGAATAGCTACATGTCATTGTTATGATTGATATTACATCGGTTGCGTCTGTGGCTGATACTCGGATTAAAAGACGTTTTTTGCGTTTTCTTTCAATGAAATGTTCAAGCGGCTTAAACGAAATGTGAAAACTTAATCCAAATAAAAATTATTTCTTCAGCATGATCCGCGAATCCACGACAATGCAGGATTTGGCGGTGCACATGACGGGGTTCAAGTCGATTGATTCCACAATGTCCTGCATGTCCATCATCAATTTGGAAAAATTAATCAGCATTTTTTTAAGCGCGTCCATATTAATGGGTTCCGATCCGCGATAACCGGCGAGAAGCTTTCGGGCCACCAGCCCATTGATCATATGATCGGCATCGCATACCTTGAGCGGAGCCATGCGCAAGGCAACATCTTTATAAATCTCAACCTCTACGCCGCCCATGCCTAAAAGGATCATGGGGCCGAATTGAAAATCATTTTTTGCGCCAATGATCAGCTCCAGCCCTTTAGCCATTTCCGCGATCAGCATTCCGACAAAGCCGTCGAGTTTGGACAGCCGCGCCAGCGTCCGGACAAGTGTCTCGTCATCGTTGATGCCCACCACCACGCCTTTCACGTCCGATTTATGAATGATGGCCGGCGATACAATCTTGGCGACGACCGGATACCTTATTTGATGCGCCATGCTTACCGCCTGCTCCGCTTCGGTTGCTACGGCATATTTCGGTGTTTTGAGGCCGTAGAGAGAAAATATTTTCTGCGCGTCCGGCTCCAGCACCCATCCCCACGTTTTTGATTTATCGATAATGTCTTTGATCTCTTTTTTCAGCATGGCTGCCTCCTCGCCAAAGCTTTGGCCATCAACACGGCGCCCTCAATGGAAGGTGACACCGGAATGCCGTTGAGTTCAAAGCCTTCGATAAGCATGGTATATTTTTCCACATGAGGCACATACGCGATAAACGGCTTATTGAATTGCTTGCTCACGGAGCTTAACTTGACGCCGATGTCCAAAGTGATTCCGGGAATGTAGGGCAAAAGCAAAATGATGACGCAATCGATTTCATTGGATGCGCCCATCACTTTGGCGCAGGCGACAAAATCCTCATCAACGGAGCTGCCGGTGAGATCGGCGGGATTGCCGAGCGCCGCAATGGAACGAATGCTATCTGTCAGATTATTTTTTACCTCTGTTTTTGTCTGTTCGGACAGCTCCGGAACTTTCAGCCCGGCAAGTGAACAGGCGTCCACCGCCATGGCGCCGTGGCCGCCGCTGCCGGTAATGATGCCGATATTGCCGTCAATCGGTTTTGTGTAAGAGCTTAAGACTTCGCAAAAGGAAACCAACTCACTTTCATTGGCCGCCTCGATGATGTTGTGCTGCGCGATCGCTGCGGCAAAACTGGCGTAATCGCCGGCCAATGATGCGGTGTGGCTGGATACGGCGCGGCTCCCGGCGGCTGTTTTACCCGACTTCATGATAATCACCGGTTTGGGTGAGCAATCCGCCGCCAGCACAAAATCTCTCCCTTCACCTTCACCGAAACCCTCAATGTAATAGGCAATCACTTTTGTGGTGGGGTCTTTCGTCAAATAGGCGAGCAATTCTTTTTCTTTAATAAAAGCTTTATTCCCGATGCTGATGGCTTTGGCCAGACCGACGCCCTGCTGGGCGAATTTGATCATGTGATCCACGAGAATACCGCCGCTCTGGCTGACAAATGTCACCCCTCCCGCATCCGGTTTGATCATGCGTTCAATGGGCAGAAAAAATGTGTCCACCCGGAAAGGAACATAAACACCCAGACAATTGGGGCCGATGAAAGGGAATCTGGCTTCTTTGGCCATGCCCACCATGCGGTCCTGCAAATCCTTACGCCCGCCTTCCGTAAAGCCGCCGGAAATAACGGTGGCGGATTTTACACCCGCTTTAATGCAATCGGCCATCACATCCGGCACCAGTTCCGCGCGTGTGGCGATCACGGCCAGATCAATTTTTCGGGGGATATCGGCAACATTCGGATAAATCGTTTCGTTGTGCAGCTTGCCACCCTTCGGATTAACGGCGTAAACCTCCACCGGATAACGAAGATGGTTCTTGGCATAAATGACATTGGCAGGGTGACGGTCATTGGTCGCTGAAATACCGATGACCGCCATCGTCTTCGGTTCAAACAAAGGTTTCATATCCATAAAGACCTCCAACGGCAAATCGTTAATGCAAACTTCCTAAATCATCATCCACCGTTAAAACGCGGCAGGGCGGATCTCCTTTGATCATGATAAAATTGATTTGCCGTCCGGTAATGCCGCCTGATCCGCGGTGCGAAAAAAAAGCATCCTGACGGCATACGGTGCATAAACCTGCTGCTTCAATGTTGGCGTCGGGAATGCCGCAATCCAGAATCTGACGGCGGTTGGCTTCTACCAGATCGAGCATCCACCTGTCTTTTTGCTTCCCGGGCAGCAAAAATTTATCGGAGTTTTTCTGGTGGCAAAAAGCGTCAACAGCAGGTGAATCAACTTCGTAGCAGCAGGGACCGATTGCGGGGCCGATTGCGGCCAGCAAATCCTGAGGCTCAGAACCATATTGATTTTGCATCAAGCGAATGACTTTGGCGCTGATGCCGAGAGCGGACCCGCGCCATCCTGCATGCGCGGCGGCAATCACTTTTTTTACCGGATCGACAATAAAAACCGGCGCGCAATCGGCCGTCTTGATGCAAATGGCCAGGTTGGTGCGGTTGGTGACGATCGCGTCATAATTTAACGCTTCGCGCGACGTGAAATAATCGCCATGCGGCTTGATGACAAAAACGCTGTCGCCATGAACCTGATTGAGAACGAGGAAATTCTCCATTGGAATATTAAAAGCGGATGCCAGCTTGTCCCAATTTTGCAGGACGCGAAGTTCTTCATCGCCTTCGCGGAAACTCATGTTCAAGCTTTTGTAATCATCCCGGGAAACACCGCCATGCCTTGTGCAGAATGCGTTGACCAGGAAATCACAATCGCTAAGTTTGGGCGAATGCAGGTATCCGATGGCGTTTTTTTTAGACAGTGAAAACATGGCAGCTACCTTAATTTATCCTTCCAGCTCTGCAAGCCGGCATTCCCAACAGGCGTCGGCGCGGCCGCGCGAAACAGCGCGCGCAAATTTTCCATGTCTTCCGGTAGAGGCGCGGTAAAGACGACTCTATCGCCTGTTTGCGGATGCAGAAAGGAAATCTGTGCGGCATGCAGGGCCTGACGCTGAAATGATTTAAGATGGGCCTTCAGTACCGCATCTTTGACGGTCTGTAGTTTGGACGGACTGCCGTAAACCATATCCCCGATCAGCGGATAGCCCCGCTCCGTCAGATGCACGCGAATCTGATGCGTCCGTCCGGTTTTTATTTCCACATCCAAAAGCGTCGCCACACCATAACGCTCGCGCACTTTCCAGAGCGTGAGCGCGTCCTTGCCCCGCCTGCTTTTGGTGGACATTTTCTTGCGATCCACCGGATGGCGCCCCACCGGCAAAAGAATTTCGCCGCTTTGCCCTTTGACATTGCCCCAGACCAGCGCAATATATTTTTTGTGAACCTCGTGTTTTTCAAACTGTGCGGAAAGATTGCGGTGCGCCTCGTCGGATTTGGCGGCCACAATTAACCCTGATGTTTCCTTGTCCAGCCTGTGGACGATGCCCGGTCGTATGACGCCGCCGATACCGGAGAGATCATGGCAATGAAAAAGGAGTGCATTGACGAGTGTGCCATCCGGATTGCCCGGCGCGGGATGCACCACCATGCCCGCCGGTTTATTGATCACGATAATAGCTGCGTCCTCGTAAACAATATTGAGAGGGATGTCCTGCGGGATGGCAAAGGCATCGACGGCTGCCTCCAGGCGGAGTTCTACGATATCGCCAATTTTCAGATGCCGGCTGACTTTCGGCGGTTTACCGTTCACGGTCACGTCGCCTTCTTCAATGGCGTTTTTAATCTGCGAACGGGAAAATGATTCATCGGCCTGCGCCAGAAACACGTCCAGGCGCAAACCCGCCTGTTCAGGGTTCACGGTAAAAGATAAGTCTCTGGATTGTTCAGTTTCAATGGACAAAATATTGCTCCTTCTATCGCTACGGTTGGTTGTCCCCCGCCAGCGGGGGGCAAGCCCCTCTGCCCTCTCCAGAGGGGACAGCAAACATCCCGACAGGAGGCATATATTAATTGGCTGCTATTTGCCGCAGGCCTTCAACAATAAAGCCAAATTCATCTTCGGCCACAGTGCGTAAATCTAAAAGGATTTGATCTTCATCCACACGGACAATGATGGGCACTGCCGCCTGGCGGAGGTTGGCTTCCATCCGGGTGGTCGTTATTTTTGCATGCTTAATGGCAATTACAATTGTGGGGATGTCCTGGGTCGGCAGCGACCCGCCACCGGCGGCGGCTTTGGCCTCTTTCAACTCATAGATCAGATCGGGAATGTTGTTGCGTTTGAGCTTGTTGATCAGTTTCCGCGCCCGTTTTTTGACGTCGCCTTGCGGTTCGGTCAGGGCTTTAAGTGAGCGCAATCTTCGAGGAGCGTCTTCCGGCGCCAGGTAATGCATTAAAGTGGCTTCCAGGGCGGCTAGTGTGAATTTGTCAATGCGCAAAGCGCGGTTGAGGGGATTCTTTTTGATTTGGGCCAGAACATTTTTTTTGCCAACAATGATGCCCGCCTGCGGGCCACCCAGAAGTTTGTCGCCGCTGAACGTTACCACATCAACGCCCGAGGCCAGCACTTCTCGCACGGTCGGTTCGTGCTGCAGGCCGAAAGCCGCAAGATCAATCAGACAACCACTGCCCAGATCATCAAAGACCGGTATGCCATGATGCTTGCCCAACGCCACCAATGGCAGAAGTTCGGCCTCTTCGGTAAATCCGACAATCCGGTAATTGCTGGTGTGCACTTTCAAAATCACGCCGGTGTTGGGGCCGATGGCTTTTTCATAATCGGCGAGCCTCGTGCGGTTGGTGGTGCCCACTTCGCGCAGGATGGAATTGCTTTTCGTCATGACGTCCGGAATGCGAAACTCACCGCCGATTTCGATCAGCTCGCCGCGCGAGACAATCGCTTCTTTACGATCTGCCAGTGTATTGAGCGTCAGCAATACAGCCGCCGCGTTATTGTTGACGATCAGCGCGTCTTCCGCGCCGGTGAGTTTGCAGATCAGGCTACTCACATGGTCGTAACGCAGGCCGCGAAGACCTTGTTCCAAATCAAACTCCAGATTGGAATACCCGCGCCCGACTTCCGCAATGCGTTCAACTGCTTCAGGACAAAGTGGCGCTCGTCCCAGATTGGTATGCAAAATAACACCGGTGGCGTTGACCAGACGCTTCAACTTGTAACGATACAGGTCATCAATGATCCCTTCCACACTGCGGGCGACCGATGCCGCGTCTGAAGAAAGCGCCGGTAGTTGTTTATCCGCAACGGCCAGAATGTTATCCCGCAGTTTCTGCACGACATCGCGGCAGGTCGAAAGGACGATTTCCCGCGACGCTTTTTTATCAATGCCATTTTTTTCCAGAAGCCCGATGACTTCGTCTATTTTCGGAAGGCCCTTGAGCAGTTCTTTTCTTTTGTTGTCCATAATCATCTCCGTTGTTATAGAGAACAAGGGGTTGCAACCACCATGCAGGTGGCAAGACCCCTTGTTCTAAGAAATGAGACCGGCCTGTTTACGGCAGTAGTCGCGGAAATTGTTCACCGCGATAAAAAATTCCCGCATCATAATCACCCACAAATAGCGTCCGCGCGGCGTTAAATGCAGATTGGGAGAAAAGTAACGAAACGATCCGGCCAGCGTGAAGGCGGCCATTTCCTTCCATAACGTTTTTAAAAATTGGCCTGCGTATTTTTTCTCCAGATCATTGACATTCATTCTTGTGGCAAACAGCTTCATGAGGAAGTCGTAGCGCATCTGATCGGGCAGATCAAATTTGCGCGCGGCCTGAAGCGGCAGATTGCCGCGAGTCAGATTGGCGATGTATTGTTCGATATCGAAGGTATTGGCGTAACACACCCCGCGGAGATAACCGATAGCGCCGCTGCCCAGGCCTGCGTATTCGTCAAAATCAACGACATATTCATCGATCAGCGATTTGGCGGCTTTCTTCCTTGAAAAACACCAGGCTGATGAGGAGTCATAGCGCGGCTCCAGACGCCTCAGAATCAGTTTGAAAAAAGATTTTTCCCGGCGGAAATTGACCTCGCCCAGCGTTTCGCGCATCAGGCGTTGGGTCCTCGTCGAAACCATTAAAGGATAGAAGGTGATTTGCTCCATATTCAGTTGAAGTAAAACCGCCAGATCGGCCTCGAGCATCTGCTCCGTCTGCTCGGGAAAGTTGAAAATCATATCGGCGTTGACGGTGTTAAATGATCCCATGGTTTGTTTCAGGCATTGGGCGATTTCTTCGCCGGACCCGTATTTCTCGTGACGCGCTATTTTTTGAAGTAAGTCATTGTTGAAAGTTTGCACGCCCACAGACAGCCGGTTGACACCTGCCTGTTGCAGCATGGCGATATTTGCATCCGTCAGATGATTCGGATTGGTTTCCACCGAAATGGACGTGATGGGAAACATCTTTCGAGCCCATTGCAGGGTCTCCGATAATTCATCCATCAGAACAGTCGGCGTGCCGCCACCAACATAAATACCCGAAAATAGATAACCTTTGTCGGAATAAAGAGTTATTTCGCGGCGCAGGGCGGCAAAATATTTTCGGGTCAGGCCTTCGTCAAAACGGACGCGGTGAAAAGAGCAATAAGGGCACAGTTCTTCGCAAAAAGGAATATGAAGGTAGAGCAGACGCTGTTTTTCGTCTGTGCAGGCAGGCATTTCGGGGACAACGCCGCCTTCGAAATTCAGGGCAAGAGCAAACTGCCGCTTCGCCCTTTCAGTAACTATTTGATTAATCACACTGCATTTCCAATCTTTCATGGCATTAAGAATAATGGATGATCTGTTTAACAAAAGATGGAACCAATTTGCAAGCTTCGTTTACTTGAAATAACATCCGATAGGTGTTATAGGCCAAATAAAATAATTGTCCCGGTGAAACAGATGGCCCTGAGAAGAGTCTTAACCCTTTGGAATGATGATGGTATCAATGAAACTGAATCATCCGTTCTGAGAAAAAAGTCGGTTGAATTAATAACGCCGCTGGACAAAGAAGCGCAGGCGGAGATTAAGGCGTTGATTGATTCCTTTACCTGCCGCGATGACGCCTCAGGGCTCGCCGGGCCGCAAATCGGCATCAACAAAAGAATCATTATTTTCCGCAATAAACCCGTAGATGACCAGACGAAGAAAAAAATGAGCCCGGATGACTACGATGTGCTGGTTAATCCGCGCATTACTCAGACACGCGGTGAAAAAGTGACGGCTACGGAAGGGTGCCTCTCCTGCCCGGACATTCAGATTGAAGTCAGCCGCTTTCCGGAAATTAAAGTCCGCGCCTTAAACGAAAAAGGCGAAAAGATCAGCAAGCGTTATCTGGACTTTACCGCCCGCGTTGTGCAACATGAAATTGACCATCTCGACGGCACATTAATCGTGGATTATGAGGGGAATCTTTATTACCCGAAAAACAAACAGGCTTTAATTGATAAACTTTTTAAATAGGCAACCGTCCATTTAGGATCGGGTATCCTCCATGAAAAAAACACCTTTATATGAAAAACATGTTGACCTGAAAGCTAAAATTATTGATTTTGGCGGTTGGGTCATGCCCGTGCAATATACAAACGTGATCGATGAACATAACAAAACCCGCACCCAGGCAACGCTTTTTGATATATGCCACATGGGAGAAATTGAAGTTAAAGGCCCGCAGGCGCTTGATCTGCTCCAAATTGCCCTGACCCGGGATATTTCGGGGCAAAAAACCGGTCAGGTCAAGCTCTCCGCTTTGCTCAACGACAAAGGCGGCATCATCGATGATTTAA
>CAYGNV010000030.1:13218-17499 GCA_964351355.1 uncultured Smithella sp. | reverse complement strand
TACGCCCTTTAAAGGTGTACCGCGGGTTCGAATCCCGCTCTCTCCGCCAGTTTTAATTTATCTTACCTTATTTATTCGTTATTTTTTAAAACTAATTCTCCCAAAGGGATTTCCGTAGCTATGAACTGGGGAAAGAATTATGTCCTGCTCGAAACACTGCGCCGGGATCAGGATAACACTCAAAACTATTTTTTCGCAAACCCGCTTTCGACCATTACCTGTTCCTCGCCGTCAGGGATCAAAAAATGTTTCCGGGACATGGAGCACTACCGGCAAGAAGGCTATTTTCTGGCTGGATTTTTTTCTTATGAGCTGGGCTACTTCCTGGAAGATGCTTTAAATCAATACTGCCCGAAAACAAATTATCCGCTTTTGTGGTTCGGCGTTTACCGGGAGCCTTGTAAACCGAAGGCTTGTTTTCTGGAAAACCGCGGCACGCATTACACCTTTTCACTGCCGCTACTCGCAGAAAAGTATTCTTCATACAAAAAACATATTCTCAAAATTAAAACCTGTCTTACACGGGGCGAAACATATCAGATTAACTATACATCCCGATATAATTTCAACTTCGTCGGCAACATTTTTGATTTTTACAACCAATTGAAACATCATCAAAAAGTGTCTTACTCGGCCCTCATCAATTATCATGGCCATAGCATTATTTCCCTCTCGCCGGAACTGTTTTTCCGCATTGACAAAAATCGAAACATCAAAGTCAAGCCCATGAAAGGAACAGCGCCTCTCGGCACCCCCGCAGGCTGGCTGCAAACAGACGTTAAGAACACCAGCGAAAATGTAATGATTGTTGATCTGCTGCGCAACGATCTTGGCCGAATCTGCAAACCGGGAACGGTGCGGGTGCGGGAACTCTTTGGCATTGAAACGTATGAAACCCTTTTACAAATGACCTCCACCATCACCGGTAAATTGCAATCACAGGTCCGCCTATTGGATTTGATGAAAAGCCTGTTTCCCTGCGGCTCCGTGACCGGCGCGCCAAAGATTTCAAGCATGAAAATAATCCGCACGCTGGAGACTGCGCCCAGAAATATTTATACAGGCGCCATCGGTTATTTTGCGCCGGACGGACAGGCTGCTTTTAATGTCGCCATCCGGACGATTGATCTCCAGGCGCGGCGGGATCAAACATATTCCGCGCAAATGGGTGTCGGCGGCGGCATCGTATTTGATTCGCAACCGCAAGAGGAATATGCGGAGTGCCAACTGAAAGCAAAATTCCTGTTTGATGCCATGTCTGACTTTGCCCTGATCGAAACCATGCTTTTCACGGAGGGGAAAATTCAATATCTTCCCCGGCATCTCCAACGCTTAAAAGCGTCAGCCAATTATTTCACCATCCCCTGTCCAATTGGAAAAATTCAAAACGCGTTAAAAGAATACACAACACGCTTGACCGGCAAAATCCGCCTGCGCCTGCTTCTGAAATCAAACCGTGAAATCGTTCTGGAACACCAGTCGCTTACTGCAATCAAACCCGCCACGCCGGTAATTGCATTATCCGACTTTCAGACGCGATCGGACGACTTGTTTCTTTATCACAAATCAACCCATCGGAAACTCTATGATGAAGAATATAAACGGCATGCAGCAGAAGGCTATTTTGACGTTATCTTTCGGAATGAAAAAGATCAAATCACCGAAGGCGCGATATCCAATATTTTTGTCCGAATCAAAGACCGCTATTTCACACCGCCGATTTCCTGCGGTCTGCTCCCTGGCATCGGCCGGCAGATTATGATCAAAAAATTAAAAGTCCGGGAAAAAATTCTCCACATCCGGGACTTGGAAAGGGCTGATAAAATCATCCTGACCAATTCCATCCGGGGCGCAACCGAAGTAATTCTTGCTGGAATCAACGAGAAAAAGGGATTACGCTGACAAAAAGGGAACATCACTCCCGCTCCAGCATTTCCCCCACCAGCAGCGCTGTCTCGCCGACGATGTGGATGCATTTCTTCACCTTGTCGCCCTTGTAAAATTCTCTGGCTTGTGCGCGGTCCGTCCAGTCCACGCTACTGATGTCCCGGCAATTAATCGTACCGGCTTGATTCACAATCTCGTCGCGAAATCGCCGGACCATCTCCTGGGCATCCGCCCACATTCTCGGATTTTCCTTTTCGTCACTCTGCGCGCGACTATAGCGTAAACCGAGCACCGCCAGTCCCCCGGCCAGCGCGCCGCAGGCTTCGCCGTTCCCTCCCAGTCCTCCACCGAACGCCCCCATGGCGCGGATAACGTCATCATTGCCCTTGTCCAGCTTTTCCTGGCCTACAGCGGCAATCGCCTGGCTGCAATGAAAGCGCTGCACAGCCATCATCTCTATTGCTTTTTTCTTCATCTCTTTGGGCGTCATCAATTTCCTCCTGTGTTCAAGGCTATAGTGTAAGGTTGGCAATATAGCCCCGATTCCATGTCGGGCTGATAATCATTTCGTTGATACACACGGCTTTGGGCAGGCGCGCGACAAATAAAATGGCCTCGCCTACGTCTTCGGATTTCAGCATTTTGGCTTTCACGTCGTCGCTCAGCTGATCAGGCCTTCGATCCATAATCGGCGTCCAGACCTCGCCGGGACAGATCGCGCAGGCCCGGATGCCGTTTATGCATTCTTCCATGTTGATGCTGGCGTTCATGCCCATCATGCCATGCTTGGCCGCGCTGTAGGCCGGTCCGGTAAGGTGCATGTAAAAGCGCCCTGCCCAGGAAGACACGTTGATAATCAAACCGTCTTTTTGTTTTCTCATAATGGGAAGGACCGCGGACGCGCAATAAAACGCGCCGTTCAAGTCGATGTCAATGACCTCGTTCCATTTCTCCGGCGTGACTTTTGACCAGTGCCGATCAGGGATGTTCGTTCCCGCATTGTTGACCAGAGTATCCAGCCGTCCGTGGCGTGAGACAATGCGGTACACCACCGCCTGAATTGATAACGAATCGGTTACGTCCAGCATTTCCAGCGATGCAAAACCGCCGGATGTCGTAATAAGGTCCGCCGTCTTTTGGAGCGCGTCGATTCTGCGCCCCGAAAGAACAACTTTCGCGCCGTTCTGGGCCAGGGCAACTGCTGCCGCCTGACCGATCCCCGTTCCCGCCCCGGTGATCCAAATAACTTTGTCTTTCAAAGATTCAAGCATGGGTCCTCCTTATAAAAAGCGTTATGGGAGCATCCTATAACGTATAACATTTTGATCAATCCGGCAGTACCTCCCGCCGCCTGCCGTTTCATCAGACGTTGAAACGGAAGGTGATGATGTCTCCGTCCGAGACGATGTATTCTTTTCCTTCCAGGCGCAGACGGCCGGCTGATTTGACCTGTGCCTGCGATCCGTTGTGGGCGATGAAATCGTCGTAAGACATGATCTCTGCTTTGATAAAGCCTCGTTCGAAATCGTTATGAATGGCGCCGGCGGCTTTGGGCGCCTTGGTGCCCAGCGGAATTACCCAGGCTTTGACTTCGTCTTCGCCGACGGTAAAAAAAGACATGCGTCCCAGAAGAGAAAAAGCGGCGCGAATGATCCGGCCAAACGCCGGTTCGGCAATGCCCATGGACGATAAAAATTCTTTCTGATCGGCGGCATCCAGCCCGGCCAGTTCCGCCTCGACCTTGCAGCAGATGCCCATGACCGGCTCCGTCAACTTCGCTTCTTTGGCAAAAGCTTCGGCAAAGAATAGATTGTCTTCGGCCACATTGACAACAATCAGTTCCGGCTTGATCGTCCAGAAGGAAAAGCTCCTGAGTATAAATACTTCTGCGGGTGTGAGCTCCGCCGCGCGCAGCGGTTTCCCCGCTTCCAGGCAATTTTTTAACTTAGGCAGAAGGTCGTTTTGCGCCGTCTCCTGTGGTGAAACTGCCTTTTTGGACATTTTGGTCAGACGCTCCAGCTTTTTTTCAATAATCAAAAGGTCGGAGAGAACCAGCTCATCTTCCAGCTTGCGATAGGCATCAAGAGCGAGTGAAATATCCGGCAGGGAAAAGCCATCGATCACATGAAGGATGCCGTCCGCGCCGCTCAAGTTCTGACGAATAGCATCCCAGGGATGCTCGCCTACGGCGTGCACATCACTGAACGGAACTTTGGCCGGTGATACTTTGATCGGCTTGTAGATTTCGACCAGCTTGTCAAAACGCTCATCCGGCACGGACGCCTGGCCGCGCACAACCGCTTCATTATGCGACTGACTGCTTTTCACACCGGTCATGATTTCAAACAAAGTGCTCTTCCCGCTCTGGGGAAGGCCCAAAATACCCATTTCCAT
>CAYGNV010000030.1:5806-13118 GCA_964351355.1 uncultured Smithella sp. | reverse complement strand
CTCATCGCTTCTGTCAGCCGGTCATCCGGCACGGTAAGCGAGATGCGGACAAAGCCTTCGCCATATTGGCCGTAAGCCGTGCCGGAGGCAACCACGACGGCGGTTTTATCAAACAGCCGATTGGTGAATTCCAGCGACGTCATGCCTTTGGGCGTCGGCACCCACAGATAAAACGTGCCGCGAGGCGGATTGAAATCGATGCCGATCTTTTTGAGAGTTTTCAAAACCAGCTCCCGTCTGCGCCCGTAAATGGAGAGCATCTCTTCAATAAACCCTGCTTCATTATGCAAAGCCGCAATGCCGGCATACTGCACCGCGTTAAAAATTCCGGAATCGGTGTTTTCCTTAACTTTGCTGATGCCGGCGATGAGATCAGGATTGCCGCAGGCCATCCCCAGACGCCAGCCGCACATGTTGAACGGTTTGGAAAGAGAATTCAGTTCAATGCCGACATCTTTTGCCCCCGGCGCCATGAGGAAACTGATGCGTTCCTGTCCGGCAAAAACGATTTCACTGTAAGGGTTATCGTAGCAGATGGCAATGTCATACTCACCGGCAAAGGCCACCAGCTCATTCAAAAACTCTAATGTGGCGCAAGCGCCCGTCGGGTTGTTCGGGTAATTCAAAAACATGGCGGTGGCTCTTTGGGCCACGTCCGTGGGAATGTCTTCCAATACCGGCAGATAGTTATTCTGCGGAAGGATGGGAACATTATAAGGAACGCCCTCGCCCATCAGAATACTCGATCGATACGCAGGATAGCCGGGATCGGTCATTAAAACCGTATCGCCGGGATTGACGCGCGCCAGCACAAAGTGATGACAGCCCTCCTTGGAACCGATGAGGCCCAGAATTTCGTTTTCAGGATTGAGGCTGACACCATATCTTTGGGCATACCAGCGGGCAACTTCCTTGCGGAAAGCCAGCATACCTTTTTCTTCGTCGGTAGGATAACGGTGATTTTGCGGGTCGCGGGCCGTCCTGCATAGTTCATCAATAATGGAATTCGGGGTGGCTTCCACCGGGTCGCCGATCGCAAGCGATATCACATCCACGCCTTCAGATTTGGCTTTATTGATTTTTTTCCTCAATTCCATAAATAAATATGGTGGTATTTTCTTTAATCGATCCGCCGTTTGCAAAGTCTTCGTTCCTCCCTGGTCCGGTTATTGATACGCTTCTTCAAAAAGCATTCCCTGGTAAACTATTTTCGCTTTCCCTTCAAGATATATTTCCTCGAAAGCGCCCTCCCGGCGGGAAAAATAAACGCGCAATGTTTCGCCGCTCTGCACCGTCACATCAACCGGTGAGTCCACGAGATTCCTTCCGGCGGCGGCAAGCACTGATGCCACAACACCTGTACCGCAGGCCAGCGTTTCATCTTCGACGCCGCGCTCGTAAGTCCTGACCTTCATCTGATGTCGGTCCAGCGTGCAGGCAAAATCCGCGTTTGTCCCTTTGGGCTGGAAAAATTCATGACGGCGGATTTTACGCCCCCGGTCGGAAACGGCGAACGTTTCCAGATGATCCACAAAACTGACCGCGTGGGGCACGCCGGTGTCGATACAGTCCAGGAGGCTTTCCTGACCATCGAGAAGAATCTTTTGCCCGATTTTTAATGGGGATGGATTGGTGAGCCTGACTTTGACGACATTGCCATGGACTTCGGCTGTGATAATTCCGGCGATGGTTTCAAAGGACATTTTTGCCCCGGCGATTCCCAAGAGATAAGCATAACGCGCCACGCAGCGGCTGCCATTGCCGCACATTTCTCCCACGGAGCCGTCGGAATTAAAAAACTGCCATTTAAAATCAACGGACGCCGATGGTTCAATCAAAAAAAGACCGTCCGCGCCGACGGAAATTTTACGCGCACAAATCCGGCGCGCAAAAGTCGGCAGATCGCCTACGGCAAGCGACAGGTCGCGGTTGTCAATAATGATAAAATCATTACCGCTGCCGCTCATTTTGTAAAAGCTTATTAAGCGTGATTCATCTCTGTTCATATTGTCACGTTTCCTGAACGATATCATCTTTGCGGTTGAGCGATCGCGTCACGCGCAGCACTTCTTCGGTCGTCGTGATGCCGGCCATGACCTTCTGAATGCCATCCTGCTGTAACGTGATCATGCCCTGCAAGACGGCCAGTTCGTTAATCTGATTGGCGTCGGATGTTTTCAACACCAGTCTTCGAATATTATCATCCACGACCATAATTTCAAAAATCGCTGACCGTCCCCGGAAACCGGTCTGCATGCAAAGATTACAGCCCTTTTTCCGATAAAATGTATTGTTTTGCAGCACTGACCGATTGAGACCGAGGTTCGCCAGGGTTTCTGCATCGGGCGTGTAAACCTCCTTACAGTGCAGACAAAGAACGCGGACAAGACGCTGCGCGATAATCGCCACAATCGAGGAGGTCACCAGAAACGGTTCAATGCCCATGTCAATCAGGCGCGTCACGGCGCTGGCCGCGTCATTGGTATGGAGCGTTGAGAACACCAGATGGCCGGTCAGCGACGATTGGATGGCGATTTCTGCGGTTTCCCGGTCACGGATCTCACCAATCAGAATCACGTCTGGATCCTGGCGGACGATGGACCGAAGTCCGGCGGCAAAGGTCAGATCGATTTTGGGATTGACCTGAATTTGTCCTACACCGTCCATTTGATATTCAATCGGGTCTTCAATGGTGATGATATTGATTTCCGACCGGTTGATGGTGGAAAGCGCTGCGTACAACGTGGTGGTCTTGCCGCTGCCGGTAGGGCCGGTCACCAGAATGATGCCGTACGGCGATTTAATCAGGCGGTCGAGCAGTTTGATGCGGTCGTCGTGCATGCCCAGATCCGACAGCAACAGGATATTGCCGGATTTGTCCAAAAGACGCAGCACCACGCGTTCACCGAAAGCCGTGGGAATCACGGATACGCGCACATCGACCAGGCGGTCGGCAATTTTTAATTCAATCCGGCCGTCCTGCGGCAGGCGCTTTTCGGCGATATTGAGCTTCGCCATAATCTTCAGACGGGACGTAAGCGGTGACTGAATCCGACGCGGCAGGTTCAGGATATCATATAAAATACCGTCAATCCGGTAACGGATTTTCAAATTTCCAGAATAGGGTTCAACGTGAATATCACTGGCCCGGTCTTTGATGGCGCCGGAAACCAGCAAGTTCACCAGTTTGATAATTGGGGCGTCGCTGGTTTCATCGAGCAGATCGGCTGTTTCGCTGATTTCCGAAATCAGGTCGTCGGCCGTCGCTTCGCTCATTTCTTCAAAGTAATCCTTGGCGGAAGAACGGCTCATGTCATAGGCCAGATTAATGGCGGCTGTAATCGCGTCCTGCGTCGCCAGAACCATCGGCAGATCCTGTATTTGTAAAAGCAGGCGCAGGTCGTCGGCGGGCTGAAAATTGGCGGGATCATTGACGGCAATCACCTGGGAGCCGGCGGTAATAATCGGGACCATCTTGTGCCTTTTTAAATAGTGGATCGGGAGGCTTTGCGTAAAATCGATGTTGATGCTCTCCATCGGCAGTTCCCGCCAGAAGGGAATGCTGAAATGCTCCGACAAAATACGCAAGAGCGGAATTTCATCGATGGCTTTCTTGCGGGTCAACAGTTCAAAAAATCCCGCGCCACCCTTGCCTTTAGCGCTGTACGCTTCAGCCAGCGTTTCGGGGGACACGCCCGCGGCAAGCAATTTTTCATCCAGGGAATACACTTTTTTCCCCCCAGAAACGGCGGCATTTTTATCTATACCCGCGGAAGTGTTCAGGGCTGTCAGGATCGTGGACATAAGCTAATCTGCCTTTTTGGGGTTCAAGGTTTGGCCGGAGCGTTTTTCTCGTCAGGTTTTACTATGCCGGATGGATATTGCTCCTGTTTCCGTTCATTCAACTTAATGATTCCTTCAACCACCTCACCCATTGTCTCTCTTTTTTCCTGATACAGGCCGGCAGCGTCCTGCTGTGTGCGGACAATCTGCGGCGTTAAAAAGATATACAAGTTTGTTTTTTCCCGTTTCACCGCCTTGGCCTTGAAAAGCCAGCCCAAAAGAGGAATATTACCTAATAAAGGCACCTGATTTGTGCCATCCTCCGTGCTGTCTCCCACCAGGCCGCCGATAACGATCGTTTCTTTATCTTTGACCACGACGGTGGTTTTCGCCGTTCTTTTCAATGTGGTCGGTGTTGTATTTTTAGCATCGGATGTTACTTTGGTCACCTGCTGCGATATTTTCAGGCGGACAAAATTCCCCTCGTTGATATGCGGCGTGATGGTCAGGATCACGCCGACATCCTTATATTCATACGTGTTGTAATTAACAGCGTTCGCGGTAGTCGATGCCGTCGAATCTTGCCGGGTGATATAAGGCACATTCGAACCGACATTAATTTCCGCTTCTTCATTATCCAGCGTCATGATCTGCGGCGTCGAAAGAATCGACACATCGGAATCATACTTATAGGCCTGAACCATAGCGCCGATCGTGGGGAAGAGCACGCCGCCGATTTTAATGCCCGCGCCGATAATGCCCATGGAAAACCCGGCGGGTAAAGCAACGGAGGCAAGACCGGTGGCCGTATTAATAATAGCGCCGGGCAGCACACCGGTGCCGGAACCGATAAAGGCCGCTGATCCGCTATCAGGTATTCCCTGCACCGAACCTGTATCCTTAACCCCCCTCCATTCCACACCCAGCTTAAAATCTTTATTGGTATTAACTTCCATAATCAGCGCTTCAATATAAACCATCGCCCTCGGCACATCGAGCTGTTTGATAATATTTTCCAGAACTTTATAGTCTTCTCGCTCGGCCATGATGACCAATGTGTTGGTGGCCTTATCCGAAACAATCTGAACATTTCTGGACACAACCGGCATGACAACCCGTTGCGGCGCCGCGCCTGCCGCACCCGCAGCGCCGCCGGCGGCGCCGCCCGTTTCTTTAATAATATTATTGAGCACCTTAGCCAGATCTTCGGCAATGCTGTTTTGCAGACGATAAACCTGAATATTGGATTCGCCGCGCGGCACGTCTTTATCCATCATCGCCACCAGCTTGCGAACGCTTTCCGTGTCGGCAACACTGGCAAAAATTATCAGGGAATTTGTTCGGGGATCGGCCACGATCCGAAGCGGCGGAAGATTGGGCCGGCGCTGCTGGAATACGTTCGTCAGAGACTTGGTCACTTCCGACGCGGAGGCGTTTTGCAGGGGCAGGTAGGTAATCTGTTCTCCCGCACCTTCCACATCCAACGCTTTGATAATCTCCTGCAGCCGCTGGATATTGGACAGATAATCGGTAATAATCAGAATACCGGCCGGCGGGTAGGAAAGCACCGAACTGGATCTGGAAATAATCGGATCCAGAACACGCTTGACTTCATCAGGGTTGGCCCGCTCCAGTGCGATGATCTGGGTGACCATTCTGTCATCCGATTCGGAACTATCTTTTTTAACCCTCGTTTCCACACTCTTTTCCCTGGCGACGGCCGACGGCACGATCTTGATCATATCTCCCACGGGAACCGTGGCAAAACCGTTGATTTCCAGGACTGATAAAAAAACTTTATAAACATCACGGAGTGGAATTTTCCGGGGTGAAAGAATCGTGACTTTGCCTCTGACTTTTTCATCGATGATAAAATTCTTGCCGGTGAGTTCGCTGATAAATTTCACAAAAACTTCAATATTCACGTTATCGAAGTCCAGCGTGACATATTTATCGGTGGTTTTTCTGATCGCAGGCGCTGCGGAAGTTTTTCTTTCGGGCGCCTTGTCTTCCGCTTTGCGTAAAATGGTTTCCTGTTCCAAAGCCGTTGATGATGGGGCGGCGCCGGTCTTATCCGTTTGCGGGGCTTCCGCAGGCTCACTTGCAGCTTGTGCGGACTGGGACTTTTCCGGCAAGGCGGGGCCTGACGGTTGCACGATAACCACCTTCCCGCTTTGATCCGCTACGGGAGATTTTTCTTCAGTCTTTGTTTGAGTCGCCGCCGGAGTCACGGTCGATGCCTGCCTGGCCGGACGGCCATCGTCTATCCGTACGGCAAACACGGGCGGCGCCAAGCAAATCATAAAAGCCGCCGCCACAGCAAATCGCAATGTCGATTTTCTTATGGCGTTATTGACAAATTTCATTTCACTTATCCAATGCCTGCAGTATTTTGTTGAACTCGGGCAGATCGGCGATGTTTTTTAAATCGTCGTCCTGGGCCGCCCATTGCCTGACGTCCGGATTATAATCCATCGCGTTTTTCAAGTAAAACAGACTTTGTTTCGTATCACCTTTTTGCGCATAAAGACAAGCCAGATTATAATGGGCATCAACATAATTGTGCTGGATATTGAGAGCATCGTTAAAACGGATAATCGCCCATTTGTATCTTTTCATCTTCAGATAAACCACGCCCAGATTATTCAATGCCTGAAGATGGCGCGGCTCCTTTTTCAGAACCTGCTTGTAGAGTTCCCTGGCTTCTTCTAATCTTCCTTCGCGCTGCTTTTGCAGGGCCTGCTCGAAAAGTTTTCCCGGATCGGCCAGGGCCGGTTGGGGCGCGGCTTCCTGCTGTATCTTGTTGCCGGAAATTACCGCGATTTGCTTTTTTTCTTTCACCTCTGAGGGCCGGGGCGCCGGTGTTTTCAGGACATCAGCGGGGGGCATGACCTGCACGGTCTGGGTTGTCGCGACGTCCGATGCTGGAACAAGCGTCACCGCACGGGGCGTTTTACGAATGTCCGGCCAATACAGCAAAGCAACGAGGCCTGCGGCAAAGAAAAAAATAATCAACAAGCCGACTACGGAAGACCATTTCTTTCCAGCAGCGGGCTTTTTGCCCTCCGTCGAAATAATCTCTCCGTAAGCAGCGTAGGGCGATTCCTTTTCCTTCTGGACTTTGTGTAAAGCGTCGTTTATGTAGCTCATAACTCCCCACGGGTCAAGAAATTCCGGTAGCGTTTAAGTGGTCAGACGCAACCATAATTTCCTTCCACTGCTGATGGTCTTCTGAAAATACTCATGCCCGATATCCCGCGCCGCATGGCGAATGACCCTGCGGTCAATCTTGCTGATATTTTTAGCATAGGCAATCAAGAGCGCCCGGTCGCAAAGCGCGTTGATCCGGCGCGGAATTCCCTCAGAAAAAACAAAAACCTGCCGATAAGCGCCTTTCGTAAATTGGATTTTACCGGGGCCCCCGGCGATGCCCAGGCGATGATGAATATAAGTAATGATTTCAGCCGCCGATAACGGTTTCAGGTCATAGCGCACCGTAATTCTTTCGTTTAACTGCCGAAGCGCAGGC
>CAYGNV010000030.1:1620-5706 GCA_964351355.1 uncultured Smithella sp. | reverse complement strand
AATTGAGCGCATCGCGATGTTGCTCGCTTAAAAACAGATAGCCCGGTTCAGGCGACAGTTTGAATGGATTTTCCTTTAAACCAAAATAGGCTGCATACATGGCAAGTCAATTCTCCCTGGGCGGCTCTTTTTAGTGAAAAGAATAGTTAATGGTCTGGTTCTGTCCGTTGCGCATCAGATTGACGGATACGCTTCCGCCGGCCTGCATCACATTCACCAGTTGTAAAATATCGTCGGCGCCTTCCAGTCTCTTACTATTAACATCCACGATGATATCGCCGTTTTGCAGACCAAGCCTCTGATAGATACTGCCGGGCGTAATATTGGAAATGATAAATCCCTGCTTCGTGCCTTCGCTGAAAAAAGGTCTGACAACCGCCTGGCTCATGATGGATGTCAAATCGCCCAGGCTTTGCGTCACCTCCTGCTTACTGATGGCGATACCGCTTCCGGCTCCGCCCGGTTGGAGAGATCGCCCCATCAGGGGGCCTTCGGCGACTTCCTTGATCTTCATCACAAACTCTTTATCTCCGCTTTTTAAAACGGCCGTGTTGCGCGTAATGCGAATCAGCCTGGCCGAACCGATCATCTCGCCCAGGCGGTAGAGCTTCTGTTTGTCTTTGCCTTTTTCTTCAACAATGGCATACCCCATCGATTGATCAACGGCTATCGTTCCTTTCAAATCAAAAGCCGTATATCCCTCGCTGGGAAGAAGATATTCGCCCGTATTTTTATCAACAACAGCCTTGAGTGTCGTTAAAAACAAATTGCGTTCCGTAATGATATTATAGCGTTCAACAGATTGTCGCGTCCAGGGTGATGCCGCCGTTGCGGGTTGAATTTTTCCGGTAGCCGGGCGGGAAGCGACATACAGATGGACTGCCTTATAGAATATATCCACGGCAAGAAAAGACAAAATCGTGATCGCGACGACAACAAGCAAAGGCTTTGCGGCGCCCGCCAGCACCGAAAGGTCGGCCGGAATATCTGTAATCCGGTCAAACCTTTTTTTAATCAGCCTTATGATATTGGTCCACATATCCTTCTTGCCTTCTTACATCTGCGACTCTGTGCTTATATATAGCGGAATAACGGGTTGGCCAGCGTTCCACCCACCGTAACATTCATCTTGATTTTGTTTTTGCCGGCAATCTCCAGCACACCCTTCAAATTCAGCCGGCTTTCGTCTATGCGATCCGCAAGCGAAATACTGCCGTTTAAAAAGCAATTCATCTGCGCTCCGTAAATTTCAAACTTGTCGAGCGCCACGCTGCCGTTTTTCAATTGCGCCTGAATCTCGCCGCGGTCAAACTCGATGCGGTTCATTCCCAAAAAGGGTTCCGGCAAAGGGTAGGCCCCCCGGCTCAGATAGAGTGATAATTTCCCGACAGCATTCTGGATGGCCGCATCGTTCATTACATAAAATGCAGATCCCCGCGCAAGGCCTGTCATCCCCTTGAACAAGAGGAAGCCTGTCGGACTGTACCGGGCCAAATCTATATTCTGAAAATTTATTTTCCCTTCAGCGGGCAAATTCATTTGGGCCAGTGAGAGGAAGCCCGCATGGCCGTCAACGCTGCCGCTGTATGCTTTGCCCTTGAAATGGATCGTTTTGTGTTTCTGAAAAATACTGACCGGACTTACTTGCAAATCCAGTAATTCACCCTGAAAAAAAACATCGGCCGGCGTTGGCGCCAGGCGCACCGTCAGATCTTTGAGTTTAATACCCAAAGGCAAAGAGGGACGCAAAAACCCGGCCTTTAGATTAAAACCGGCGGAATCGGCGGAAGCCTCCAGTTGCTGCAAGACCAGTGAAGAGGGAAAAAGAAGATATAAGAAGACAAAGGTCACGCCTATCGCATAAATCGTCAGCCAGAGCATCCTGTTCTTCAAAAAGCGCATGATACCTATTGACCTCCCGAACGTGTCGTGGCGGGTGTATAAGAGGCAATCAAAAGCTGGACGCTCAGGTATTCCGGGCTTTCCTTCATTTTACTAACCGTGATTCTTTTAACCTTGATCATATCTACCGGTGATTCGACCTGATACAAAAAGTCCGTCAACTGCTTGATCGTTATTTTTTCCAGTTTCAGATCAATGAGCGTTTCCTCAAAGGAGGGAGACTTGACGCCTTGTGTGGAATTCATCTGTTTGATCCTGCCCTTCACACTGGCCGAAACCGCTTTTTTCTCCAGATAAGCAAACAGTGTAAAATCGGCACGGCGCGAGGCAAGCGCATTTTTAATCCGGGATATTTGAGCGTCCTGCTCGGCAAAGTCATTATTAATTTTAACCATTTCCTCAAGTTTTTTTGACTGGTTCATGATGGATTTCTTCATTTTGGCCTTAGCGTCCCACATCGGGAAAACGGCAAACTCCAGCACCAGGGCGATGGCCACCACAGCTACGCAAATGGCAACAAGGTAGCGCTGTTTGGTATCCAACTTTGCCCAGGTGACTTTCATCATCTCAGTTCAATCCTCAAATCAAAATTCAATTTGTCGCCTTCCCTGGCCAGGCTGGTTGAGTTGATCTCAACATTTTTGAAGTAGTTTGATTTCAGAAGCTCATTTTTCACGCTCGTTACATCCTCGATTTTTTTTGCTTCGCCCTTCAGCAGAACAACATAGTTTTCATAATGCAAATGGGTAACGACAATATCCAGCGCGGGTGAAATAAAGCCCGACATGTCTTTTAATAACGCCAGAACGGTTACCCCCGGACCGCCGTCATCCATGCCATACGTTTTTTTGTCTTTGGCAAGCTTCGTTCGCAACTGTGCGACCGGGTCAACCATTTGCGCCTGGGGATAATGCTTTTTAAAAATCATGCTGATCTGGTTTTTGAGGTTGCCCGCCTGCTTCGCCTGCCATTGATAATCAAGAAACAGATCAAGCGCCGCCAAAAGTAAAATAATCCCGACGATAATCGCTCCCCACTGCAATTGTTTTTTCAGATTGCCGCGGACGCTTTTTGCTGCAAATTCCCCCTGTCGGAAATTAAAGGATTTACGCGACGCAAAGGCTCTTTTCACGGCCGCAAGCGCCGTATTCATGATGAGCGGCGAATAGCTGCCTTGCAGCTTTGCGTCAATTTCCAGATTCCCGGGACTGCCGAAATCGATAGCATTCACGGGCGCGCCGAAAGTCTTTCCCAGTTCATCCATCAGCGGTTTAAATAAAGAGCCGCCGCCGGTGACCATGATCAGTGTAGGCACGCTGTGCAGCGTTTCATTGAAGCGCATCAATTCAACGGTATTGGCAAGCGAGACGCAAAATTCACGGCAAGCGGCCAGGGCTCCGCCTGTTTTTGTTCCGTAGGAGGCGCTAATTTTTGCGGATTCAGCCTCTTGAGAATCACAAGCTAAATCTTCGGCCAAGGCGCTGGTAATCGTGTTTCCGCCAAAGGCAAAAGAGCGGATCTGGACCAGCGCGTTTTTTTCATAAAATACGGCAAAGGTAGAAGAGGCCCCGATATCCAGCAGCAGACCCGCGCCGGTTAAAACTTTTTGTTCCAAAAGCGGCAAAGCCAGAACAGCCGTTGAAATGTCGATGGCCGTGACCGGGCCTAAGTGCGTCTCTACCGCCGAAAGGACCTTCCGTATTCTTTCTTTCCCGACGACAGCCGTCAAAAGACCATCGTCGGGAAGATGCACATAGTCGGCAACAACTTCTTCGATGGGTAAAGGCAGGAGCGGCTCCAATTCAAAAGGCAGGGTTTTCTTGATTTTGCTTTCATCACGGAAAGGCAGATGGATTTGGCGAAACATAAAATCCGAGGGCGGCAGAGACACCACACAGCGAATCCTTGATGGGGCCATGGGCAGGATCTTTTCGGCCATTCTTTTTAACGCCGCATCCAGATCAACGCCGTTATCGAGCCACACGGTTTCGGAAGCGAGAAAATGGACATCCATCCGGCCTCCGGTGGCCGCCAAAACGGCTTTAATGGTATCGGCTCCAATATCCAAGCCGAGAATCGTCTGCGGCATTAATCCTGCCTCCAACTTATGACTCGGAAAGGCGACCGCTGCATAACGCCGCTGATGTTCTGTTCCATTTTATCGGCCACCCCGGTTGCGTAAAT
>CAYGNV010000030.1:0-1520 GCA_964351355.1 uncultured Smithella sp. | reverse complement strand
GCATAACGCCGCTGATGTTCTGTTCCATTTTATCGGCCACCCCGGTTGCGTAAATTCTGAAGTAATTGCTTTTTGTCACTTCAATCAACTCCGGTTTTATCGTTACGTTTCCCATGCCGGAAACATTTTTATACCAACCAACGGAAGACAGATCATTACTTTTGCTCTTTCGATATTCATCCATTTTATCAGCCCATTCAACCGTGATATCGGGCGAAAGAGCGCGCAAAACCATTTTCGGCGCCGTGTTGATGTTGATTGCCCCCGTGCCGTAAATGGTCACCAATTGACCCAGGGCGGGTTTTTCTTTTGTCCCGGCAAAAAGTTCATTGTTAATGCCTCTTACCATAAGCAATTCCTCAATGCAATCCAGCGGTGCATTTTTCGCGGCATAGGGCGTAACTAATGACGCGTAATAGGAGCTTTCCGCACCCGAAACGGAAACAACATCATCAGCATCTATCCAGTCGATGATCGCATCCACAATTTCCACCGCCTTGCGTTCATTCAGATCAAACTCCGGCTGTTTCAGAAGCCGCAGCAGCACATCTTTGACATCGGCATTCACCACGCCGCCGCTCACGAGTTTATGGAGCGGAATTTTCCCTTTTTCGTCTTCGATTCTGACCATAAAATAACCGTTGGGAAATAATGATTTGGACCTGGCGGATAAAGCCCCTGCGTTGGCCCAGTCATCGCGCAGGGTTTCATAGGCATTGCTGGAATTAATCAACAAGGCCGCCGCTCCATAAAAACCCGATTTGGCAATATAGGTGAGCTTGAGGCCATCGCTGATGTTAGCAGCCTGATAAATGTCGGTGCGCGACGACCGGTTCAACTCCAGCGCGGCGGCCACCAGGATGCTGATAATCAGGATGACCGTAATCAACGCGACGCCGGAGTGACCCGATAATATTTTTTTTAACCGCTTCATTTTCTCACCGGCAGAAAAACCCTGGTCATAAACTTATAAGGCTTTTCGGCATCCCGGGCGTTCGCCAGAATCAATTCGATTTGAATCAACACAGGAGGCTTGCCTTTTTGCGACTCCGATGAAGACGCCGTATCCCAGGATTCATAATCCCTCCCGCCTTCATCATAGAATTTCAAATTGATGGCCTGAAGGTTCTGACAGATAATCAACCCGCTGCCGGTTTTCCTGTCCGTGGAAGGCCTGGCCCCCGCAACATCGGACCGCCAGAGCGAAAAGCCGCCGTCTTTATCTTCCTTGACAAAATAAGCAATCGAAGCCGGAGGGCCGGAGGGCCCGTCTTCCTCAAAAGCCAGATGAGCCGCCGACCAGAAAAACATCGAGCCGAACTCGCGGTTGCCAATCCTGTTTCTTTCAGATTGCAAAACAAAAGCATCCCCAAAGCGCTGCAACGAGGATAAATCCCTGTTTATTCTGTCCAGCGTAATTCGCGCCATTTGATAAGCGCGGGAGTCGTCATCCAGTTCCTTGATAACCGTCAACGTCCCGCTGTAGGCGGCATAAATCGTCGTGAGCGCGATACCCACAA
>CAYGNV010000029.1:4685-17522 GCA_964351355.1 uncultured Smithella sp. | reverse complement strand
GTTATCATGCGTAAAAATTGAAAAACGCAGCATGACTTTTTACGAGTTCATCAATTATAGCTTTTAACTTTTTTCTTGATTAGAATAAATTTTTCGGAGTTGAAAAGTTATGAACAACGGAAAAGAAAAACAGTCGGATCCACTAAATTATTATGGTTATGCTGAAACCAAAATTGCGACCGAATTGACACGCAAAACACTGGTGCTGGTTCTGGCCGGTGGCGAGGGTTCCCGTTTGGGAGAACTGACCAAATGGCGCGCCAAGCCGGCGGTCCCCTTTGGCGGTAAATACAGGATGATCGATTTTACCCTGTCGAACTGCGTCAACTCCGGCCTGCGGCGCATCGGTGTGCTGACACAGTATAAAGCGCATTCACTGATCCGCCATTTACAGCGGGCCTGGAGTTTCATGCGCGCCGAAATTGGCGAGTTTGTTGAGATTATACCAGCTCAGCAGCGCATGGGCAAAGAGTGGTACCGCGGAACGGCGGACGCGCTCTACCAGAATATAGACATCATTCACCGCCACTCGCCGGCATATGTGCTGGTGCTGGGTGGCGATCATATCTACACCATGGATTATTCGAAGATGCTGATGCAACACGTTGTATCAAAGGCTGACATGACCGTGGCCTGCATCGAGGTGCCGCGCGAAGAAGCGCGTGAATTCGGCGTCATGTCGGTCGATGAAAACATGCGCATCTCCCGCTTCACCGAGAAACCGAATGATCCTGAAACCATGCCCGACAAGCCTGATACCGCCCTGGCATCCATGGGCATTTATGTCTTCACAACCCGCTTCCTGTATGACTCTTTAATCGAGGACACCAAAGATGAAAATTCAGTCCACGATTTTGGCAAAAGCATCATCCCGCGCGTCATTCATAACAGCGTGGCGATGGCATATCCTTACCGTAACGAGCAGGGCAAGATGGCCTATTGGCGCGATGTAGGTACCGTGGATGCCTACTGGAAGGCAAACATTGAACTTTGTTCCATTGAGCCGGAATTGAACCTGTATAATGCAAACTGGCCGATCTGGACTTACCAGACACAACATCCGCCGGCAAAGTTCATTTTTGACGAAGAAGGCCGGCGCGGCGAGGCAATCGATTCCCTGGTCAGCGGCGGCTGCATCATCGCGGGAGCGCGTGTCAAGCGCTCGGTTATCTTTTACGCCACGCATATCGAAACCGGCAGCCTAATCAAGGACAGCGTTGTGCTGCCCAGTGTTTACATCGGGAAAAACTGCCGCATTGTTCACGCCATTATCGACAAGGGAACTCATATTCCCGATGGCACCGTTATCGGTGAAGACCCGGTCGAGGATGCCCGGCGTTTTCATATCAGTGAAGAAGGTGTGGTCCTGGTAACGCCTGAGATGATGGGGCAGGAGCTACTGTTTGGTGTCCCCGCCATCTATTAAATCAGATCAAAGCCCGCAGCGATGTTTTTCAGCTGACTTTCCGCCGCTTCCCGCGTGGGTTCACACACCGCGTAGTAAATCTTGATCTTTGGTTCCGTTCCAGACGGACGGATACAAATCCATGCAGCCTTTTCCAGTATCAGCTTGACGGCGTTGGCGGCAGGCATTTCAATATCCGACACCAGGCCGTCCGCATCGGTGCGAGTTCGCGAAAGATAGTCCTCGGTATATTTCACAGCCAGATCGCCGATGGCGGCAACTGGTTTTTCGCGCAACCGGGTCATGATCTCCTTCATTTTATCCATACCGTCGAAACCGGCGAACGCCAGATTCTTCACGTCCTCCAGGTAATAACCGTGTGTCTCGTATAGCGTTTCCAGCACTTCAAGCAGGCTATGGCCCCGGCTCCTGTAATGCTGAGCCGCCTTACACAAAAGCAGTGCCGCAAGCACACCGTCTTTATCGCGGGCGAATGTGCCGGCCAGAAAGCCAGAGCTTTCCTCAAAACCAAATATAAAATCAGCATCCACCTGCTCATATTCTGTAATGAGCTCGGAAATAAAACGAAACCCCGTTAACACGGTATAGGAATGAACACCATAATGTCGCGCGATTGCGTCCGCCATATCGGTGGAGACAAACGACTTGATGATGTAATCGGACGAACGGAGCATACCGGATGCGCGGCGCTTTTCAAGCATATAGTTGATCAATAGACATCCGATCTGATTGCCGGTCAGCATAGTGTATGTGCCATCGGGTCTGCGAACGGCCGCGCCCATACGGTCTGCATCCGGGTCCGTGCCAATCGCAAGTTCGGCCTCCAGGCGTGAGGCGAGCGCAATGGCCATCTCCATCGCGCCCGGATCTTCGGGATTCGGAGAATTCACCGTCGGGAAACGGCCGTCCGGCATTCTCTGCTCCTCGACAATAAAAAGATTCTTTATCCCGGCTGCAGGAAATACATGTTCGACCGTACGCAGCCCCGTTCCGTGCAGCGGTGTATAGACAACCTTCAGATCTTCGGCACTCTCCGCACCGCACAGGGCAACCATGCGTTCATAATAAAGCCGGTCAATCTCTTCGCCGATTTCAAGGATAAGGCCTTTTGCAACACCCTCCTGATAACCGATCCTTTTAACATCCTTAAACGGATCCAGCTTTTGTATGCAGGCCATCACATCGAGGCTCTCCACCGGACCGAGCTGCCCGCCGTAAGCGGCATATACTTTGTATCCATTGTATTGGCGGGGATTGTGGCTGGCCGTGATTACGATGCCGCCGTCCGCTTTTAAATGCCGCACGGCGAAGGATAATTCGGGCACGCTCGTCAGTTGCTTGAATATGCAGGCCTTAATGCCATTGCCCGCAAATACGCATGCCGCTTCTTTGGCAAATTCGACGGAAAACTGCCGGGAATCATACGCAATGACCATACACGTTGCAGCCTTACCGTCAGCTAACAGATAGTCCGCCAGCCCTTGCGTCGCACGACCAACAACGTAACGATTCATTCGGGTGATGCCTGCGCCGATGATACCGCGAAGCCCCGCCGTTCCAAACGGCAGATCACTGATGAAACGTTCTTTAATCTGATCGTCGTCTTCTTTGATGGATTCCAGCTCGGACAACAGATTCTTTTCTTGGACGGATTCTCTCCAGTGTAAATATGTTTCCTGATATGTCATCATAATCTCCCGGTATGGTTTTGCTCTGCTTTCCTATTCTGCGCGCTCATCCGTTTTGTCAGCCTATCTTGAGCCACACGGCGCTCAAACCCTCCAGCGTAATTTCCAGCAGGGCATCGCCAAGCGAGTGCTGCTGCCAGCTCAGTTGACAGGTGAACGAACCGTTTAACACAGAGCGCAAGGACCTTTGATGTGCCTCAGCAAAAAGTGAATTTTTGCTCAAAAAATCGAACACGACGAGCCTGCGTGCTTCCGAACGATTGACCGCCACAAAATAGATACCATCCACGGCCTGCCGGCCCAGTGCATCAAGGCCTCCGACCACGTAGCGCAGGACGCCGAGACAATCGGCATCGGGGGCAAAGAACACAACATGACCCGTCATGAGCGCGTCCGCCGATTTGCGCAACCGCGCCAATTGCCGGTAATCCGGCGTCAGGTCATACGGCGCTTCCGCAAAAGGCCCTCTGTTGAGGGGATCGAGAAAACCGGTCATGCCTTTTTCATCTCCGTAATAAACGCAGGGCACGCCGGGAAGGCTATATTGCAGGACCGCGGCCAGGCGCTGACGCCTGGCGCCTTTTTTATTCTGGCTGTCGCTGATGATGAACGAGGCCTGCTGCTCCCGTGAAATTTCATGCGGATCAATACGCGCGCTCAAGGCGGTGCGCACGCGCTCCACATCATGGGACGAAAGCAGATTGGTCAACGCGTAGTACATGGGTCCGGGGTAATTCGCCGCCTGATCCACCAAAAAATATTTCAGATCGCAGGCATCGGACATCCCCTTCAAAAAATCGATCACAGCCGAGCGCAGCGGATAATTCATGACGGAGTCGAGGACGCCACCCAGCGCATAACGGCGCTTGACACCGTAACTGTATTTTGTTGTCGCGTCTTCCCAGACCTCGCCAATCATCACGGCTTGAGGTTGTGTCTGTTTCGCAACAGTATAAATCATCGCCAACACATCGTCCGGCAATTCGTCGGCCACATCGAGGCGGTACCCTTTAGCGCCCGCTTTGATCCAGTGCCGGATAACGCTGTCCTCGCCCGTAATGACAAAATGCTGCCAGCCCGGTTCACACTCATTGATCTCAGGCAGCGACTTGAATCCCCACCAGCATTGGTATTGGTCGGGATAGTGTTCAAATATGTACCATGGATAATAAGGCGAATCAGGACTGTTTGCGGCGCCCTGGCTTTCATAAGCGCCCTCCCTGTTAAAATAGATGCTGTCGGAGCCGGTATGGGAAAACACGCCATCCAGTATAATATGGATGTCCAGGTCATCCGCCTTCCGGCACAGTGACTCAAAATCCGCTTCCGAGCCCAGCACCGGATCGATGCTGAAGTAGTCGGCGGTATTGTAACGATGGTTGGACGCCGCCTCAAATATCGGATTCAAATACACCACGTTCACACCAAGGCTTTGCAGATATTCCAGAGACGCCTCGATGCCCTTGAGCGTGCCGCCGAAGTAATCGCAGGGTTCATAGGCCGCTTCGCCGGGCAGAGGGGTGAAAAGCGGCCTTTCGTCCCACTTTTCATGATAATAGACGCGGCGGCCTTTGGAGCGGTGATAGGCCATGCCTTTCTGCGCCGTCTGATCATCACTGCGCTGGAACCGATCGGGGAATATTTGATACATCACACTCTTCTGGAACCACGCAGGGACCGCAAAACCGGCATCGTAAACAGTGAGTTGATACGCAGGGGGGGGGTCGGTATAGACACAACCGATGCCTCCGGTGCGTCTTCCCCCTGTGCCGTAATAGCAAAGCTTACCGCCAAGATTGACCGTAAAATAATACCAGTACACATCGGGAACCGACGGCGCTGTGATGTCAATTTGCCAATATTCGTCCGACCGCTGCATGAGATGGTCCTCGCGGAATCCCTCGCTGAACAGGCACAGATACACACTGCTCACATTCTCCAGCCTCGTCCGGATACGCAGAGTAACAGGGGTACAGGTGGCCAGAGCCCCCACAGGATCACGGAACATATACAGCGACGAGTCGTGCAGCATTTCATTTCTGTAATTGATCAGCATCGCCCCCAAAGACCTTTTAGATTTCAGATCGAATCCAGCCCCCAGATCATCCGGTTATAATCGTCTATCGTCCGGTCAACGCTGAAGTATCCCGCGCTTGCCGTGTTGACCGCGGCCTTTCTCGTCCAGGCGGGCGCATCGCTGTAGGCGGCCAGTACGTTTTCAAACACGGCGCGATAAGCGTCAAAATCATAGAGCAGAAAGTACTTGTCCGCACGGTCGTAGTCTCCAAACAACAGTGACTGGTAAATTTCCTGAAACCGGTCTTTGCCGACACCCGGCAGCGTTCCGTCCACCAGGCGTGAAACGGCGTCGCGAATATCCTCATTCCGGTCAAAATAATTTTTCGGCTGATAGAGGTTTTCCGTCTCCATCCGGGCAATCTCCTCCGCGCGAGCGCCGAAGATAAATATATTGTCTTCTCCCACCTCATCGAATATCTCTATGTTTGCGCCGTCCATCGTTCCAAGCGTCACGGCGCCGTTGAGCATGAATTTCATGTTGCCTGTTCCGGAGGCCTCGCAACCCGCCGTTGATATTTGTTCGCTGATGTCCGCCGCGGGAATCAGCAGTTCGGCCAGAGAGACATTGTAGTTCTCCAGAAAAGCAACCCGTATGTTGTCCCTGGTGCGCGGATGCGATTCCACAAGAGCGGACACTGCGTTAATGAGACGGATGATGCTCTTTGCTCTCCGATACGCGGGTGAGGCCTTGGCGGCAAACAGGAACGTTACAGGCCGTGGTAAAGAATACCCCTCGTTTCCGGTAAAGCAATTGTACAGATATAAAATGTGCAACACTTTTAAAAGCTGGCGCTTGTATTCATGCAACCGTTTGGCCTGCACATCAAAGGCCGAATCGGCATCGAGTGTAATTCCTTGTTTTTTATAAACATATTGGGCGAGGCGTCGCTTGTTTTGCTGTTTGACGCTCGCAAAATCGGCCAGAAATCGCTGATCATCCACCAGCGGCTTCAGCCGTTCCAGTTCGTGATAGTCGCGGATGAATTTATCGCCGATATGATCGGCTATCAGCGCGCACAGGGCCGGATTGGCCGCGGCAAGCCAGCGTCTCTGCGTAATGCCGTTGGTAATGGCCGTAAACTTCCCGGGGAACATCACATAGAAATCGCGGAAGGTGCGGGTCTTCAGGATTTTGCCGTGAAGCTGGGAGACGCCGTTGACGGCATGACATACCGCGATACACATATTGGCCATGCGAATCTCATCGTAAGCGATAATGGACATATGAGATATTTTGTCCCGGTCTTCCGGAAATGCTTTGCAGAGTTTTTGGTTGAAGCGTTCGTTGATTTCGGAAATAATCGCGTAAACACGCGGCAGCATCGACTTGAATAACTGCTCGGGCCAAGCCGCCAGGGCCTCCTGCATGACCGTGTGGTTGGTGTAGTTGAACACGCGACTCACGATACCGTATGCGTCGTCCCACCCGAGGCCTTCTTCGTCGATCAGGATGCGCATCAGATCCGGGATCGCCAGCGCCGGATGCATATCGTTGATCTGGATCACGACTTTTTCGGGCAGCGTGCGCACATTGCCATAGAGCTTCTTATGTTCGCGCACCATGCACTGCATCGTTGCGGAAGCCAGGAAATAATACTGCCTGAGGCGCAGCATTCTTCCGGTAATATGGTTGTCCTTGGGGTACAGCACTTTGGATATCGACTCGGCAAGCTCTTTCTGCTGCAACATGCTGACAAAGTCACCCTTGTTGAAAGAATGAAGATCAAATACGGCGGGACATTCCGCGCGCCATAGACGGAGCCTCGCCGGTGTATGACTGTCATAGCCGATGACCGGCATGTCGTAAGGCACAGCAATCACCGTCTGACCGTTTTTATGCGCGACAGTCAGGCCGTCGTCCGTCCAGACTTCTTCAACCGTGCCCTCAAAACACACTTTAATCTGTTCTTCGCGCCGCTCAATTTCCCAGATATCCCCTTTTGCCGTCCAGTCGTCCGGCACTTCCATCTGCTTACCGTCAACGATGCGCTGGCAGAACATGCCATATTCGTAGCGGATGCCATAGCCCGTTACAGGCAGGTTCAGCGTCGAAAGCGAATCAAGAAAGCACGCGGCCAACCGGCCGAGGCCTCCGTTGCCGAGAGCCGCTTCATTCTCCTGCTCTTCGAGCTTTTCAAAGGGATAACCGATCTCGGTCATAACGGTCCGGTAGTCTGAAAGCATTCCGAGATTGATCATGTTATTGACGAGCGCCCGGCCCATCAAAAACTCGGCCGAAAGATAACAGAGTTTTTTGAGCCCCTTCTTTTCAATATCTGCGTTGGCCTTAACCCCCCGCTCGAGGATGATGTCGCGAATACTCATCGCCACCGCCTGGAACATTTCCTCATCCGAGGCATTCTCGAGCGCGCGGCCGTAATACCGTTTTAATTTGCCCTCGATGATTCCCTTAATTTTTGAAATCCCGTTTTTCACTCATCTGCCTTTGATTGCAAAATTGGGAATATTCGAAGCTCCCGCTGCAATGGATGACTCTTTATGTGACGACGAAACGCCTGTCAACGAAAATCATATTGGTCATTGTCCGGCCGTGAAAAGATACAGTTTCGCGTAGGCCAACGAGCTCTTTTGAAAACTCAAATCCTGGTTCATAGCCCGCTTTCGAAGCGAGTTCATGCGCTGCTTGTTCGAATAAATATTCAGCGCGTACCGCACAGTATCGAGCATATCGTGCGCGTTATAGTTTTCAAAAGAAAAACCGTTGCCTTCGTCCGTAGATTCGTTATAGGGGACAACCGTATCCCTTAGTCCGCCCGTCGCGCGGACGACAGGCAGCGTGCCGTAACGCAGAGCGATCATTTGCGAGAGGCCACAAGGTTCAAACATGGACGGCATCAGGAAAAAATCGCTTCCCGCATATATCCGGTGGGCCAGCGGGTCGTTAAACTGCATCAGGCCTATCGCCCGGTTGCCCGTCCGATGGGCAACACCGCGGAAGAAATGTTCATATTCCTTATCCCCCGTCCCGATCAGCACAAAACCTGGACCCGCGTCCATGATCTCGTCGAATACACAGAGCACGAGATCAATCCCTTTTTGCTTTGTCAATCGGGTCACCATTCCGATTACCGGCATAGCAGGGTCGATCTTGAGCCCGAGTTCGGCAATCAGGGCCTCCTTGTTTTTCTGCTTTTCCGAAAGCGACGCGGCGTCGAATGGATAGGGGATCAGCGGGTCGGCTGCCGGATTAAAGGCTATGGTATCAATGCCGTTGAGAATGCCGATCAGGTCGTCCGCGCGTGTTTCCAGTATCCCGTTCAGCCCCTCACCATAATGCGGCGTCCGTATCTCCTGCGCGTATGTCGGGCTGACGGTGACCAGCTTGTCCGCAAAAACGATACCGGCCTTCAAATAATTAGCGCCGCCATTAAACTCGATATAGTCCGGATGATCATATCGGCCCTCGATATCCAGCAGACGCGCCGTGTAACCAAAATCAAAGCGCCCCTGATAACCCAGGTTATGGATCGACAAAACGGTCTTGCACCTCCCCTGCGGATGCAAATCGTATTGGGTCTTTAGCAACATGGGGATCATCGCCGTGTGCCAGTCGTTGGCATGAATGATACCCGGCTCAAAACCGATTACAGGCATCGCTTCGATAACCGCGCGGGAAAAGTAGGCATACTGTTCGCCCTCGAAATTGCCGCCACAGTAGATGGCGTGACCGAAGTAATGCTCATTATCGATAAAGTAAACCGGAATGCCCTCCCAGTCGTAGAGTTCAATCCCCACATACTGAGAATGCCGGCCGATATCCACGCTGAAGCTGACAATATGCCGCACATGCTCCCGGTATTGATCCTTGATGACGCGATGAAACGGCAGCATCAGGCGAATATCGAATCCCAGTGCTTTCAGTTCTCTCGCCAACGTTCCGATCACATCCGCCAGACCTCCCGTTTTAGCAAACGGCGCGCATTCCGCTCCGGTCATCAGGATCCCGGGCAGGACTTCCCTGTTTTTTTCCGCCATGATTCTTTGCAGTTCTTTGTTCATGTCACGCTACCGATCCTTTTTCATCGTAATCAAAATATACGGCCGCAAGCGGCGGCAGATTAATCGCAGCTCTGTAAGGCTGTCCGGCAAATCCTTCGTGGGATGCCGTGATGGTCGCCTTGTGATGATGACCGCCTCCGCCAAACAACACATTATCGCTGCTGAACGTCTCTCGCAGCCGCCCATTGCCCGGCAACCCGATCACAAAATATTCCACCGGCACCGGCGTGAAGTTGAAAGCGCAAATACAGACGTCACCTTGCCTGTCGCCGCGGCGCATAAAGCTGATCGCGCTGTGCTGCGCTTCGTCCGCATTGAGCCAGGTAAATCCACCCCAGTCGTCTTCGATCTGATAAAGGGCAGGACAGGCGGCGTAAAAAGCATTGAGCGCCTTCACATATTCCTGCATCTGGCGGTGCCTTTCATGCGTGAGCAGAAACCAGTCGAGCGGCTTTTGATGATCCCATTCGATGAACTGCCCGAACTCGCTGCCCATAAACAACAGTTTCTTCCCGGGATGCGCATACATAAAACCGAGTAAGGCACGCATGGACGCGAACTTCTCATCATAAGTGCCATACATCTTATTGAGCAGAGATTTCTTGCCGTGGACAACCTCGTCGTGCGAATATGGCAGAATAAAGTTTTCAGTAAAGGCATAGTACATCGAAAACGTCAGTTTGTCATGATGATCATGACGGAAAAAGGGATCCATCGACATATACTTGAGCGTATCATGCATAAAACCCATATTCCACTTGAATACAAAGCCGAGTCCCCCGTCATAGGGCGGCTTGGTCATCAGCGGATACGACGTCGATTCTTCCGCAATGGTGAGAGTGCCGGGATACCTGGTCAATATAACGGAATTCAGCTTTTGCAGAAAAGCCACCGCGGAATGGTCAATATTGCCCCCATCCTCGTTGGGCACATATTCGCCTTCATTGCGGGCATAATCCAGATAGAGCATCGACGTGACCGCATCGACGCGGATGCCGTCAATGTGGTAAACGTCAAAGAAATACATGGCGCTGGAAACCAGGAAACTGACAACCTCGGGACGGCCATAGTTGAATATCAGTGTGCCCCATTGCGGGTGATTGGCCTGCATCGGGTTTTGATGTTCATAAAGGCATGTACCGTCGAACCGGGCAAGGCCGTGTGCATCCTTGGGAAAATGGGCGGGCACCCAGTCCATAATGACCCCGATGCCCTTTGCGTGCATCGTATCCACAAAATACATAAAATCCTGCGGTGTACCGAAACGGCTTGTCACCGCGTAATAACCGGTAACCTGATACCCCCATGAATCGTCTAACGGGTATTCGGTAACGGGCATGACCTCCACATGCGTAAATCCCATCTCAACAAGATATTCGGAAAGTTCATCGGCCACATCCCGCAGATTCGCAAAGCGATACCCCTCGCGCTTGCGCCATGAGCCGATGTGCATTTCGTAGATGGTCATGGGCCGGCTCAGAGCGTTTTCTTCCGAGCGCCGCCGCAGAAATTCCGCATCGCGCCAATGGTACCCACCCAGGCGCCAGACCTTCGAAGCGGTCGCCGGACGAACCTCGGCGTGAAAGGCAAACGGGTCCGACTTGAGAACGGTTTGGGAATCGTATCCGTTGATCTGATACTTGTAACAGTCTCCATCCCTAAGCCCCGGGACAAACGCGGCAAAGACGCCGGTATCGAGCCGTTCCATCCGGTTTTTTGAAGCATCCCAGCCATTGAAATTCCCAACAACGCTGACATCCCGCGCATTGGGCGCCCATACCAGAAAGCGGTGCATGCCGATTTCATCCACGCGGTGACAACCGAAGGTGGCATAAGCCTGTTGCGCCTCTCCGATGTTGAATAGATAAATCTCGTCCGTATTGATGTATTGCTGATAGTCCTTCATTTGCATACACGCATAAATTTTTATCGTCGGATCATTCTATCGCGCCGGATGCCGCCTGTTTCAATCCTGCCGGCCGAACAGCCTTGTCATGTGCGCCAACTTCCGCGCGATTCCGTCATCAAATTGGCCGGGCAACAGCCGCCATTGCCAGTTTCCCTGCGACGTCTGCGGCCGATTCATGCGCGCGGACGAGGGCAGCCCGAGTATATCCTGCATCGGGATGATGCACACATCCGCAACGGAACCCATGGCGAGCCGGATCAACTGCCAGTGCACACACTCCTCATTCACGCCGCCAAGGTACGCATCCAAAAAAGCACGTTCGGCAGGGCAAAGTCCGTTGTACCAGCCAATCGTCGTGTCGTTGTCATGCGTTCCTGTATAAACCACACAGTTTTTCTCATAGCGGTGCGGCAGATAGATGCTGCTGCCATCCGGAGCAAAAGCGAAATGAAGCACCTTCATGCCCGCAAAGCCCGTCGTACGGAGCAGATCAAAGACCTCCGGCGCCAGATAGCCCAAATCCTCGGCAATAAGCGGCAGATCACCCAGTGCATTTTTGAGTCGGCAAAAAAAGTCGATGCCCGGACCGGGAATCCATTGTCCCTTTGCGGCGGTCTTTGCGTCAGCGGGTATTGCGTAGTATGATTCGAACGCGCGGAAGTGGTCGATACGCAGGTAATCACATAGGGATATTTGATGAGCGATACGCTTGATCCACCATGCATAACCCGTTTTCTTCAGCACATCCCAGTCATAGAGCGGGTTTCCCCAAAGCTGCCCCGTTTCCGAAAAGTAGTCTGGCGGACAACCCGCAACGCGTCCTTGTTTATCAAGCATGTCGCTGCCCATCCAGGCATCCGTGCTATCCGTCGCGATGTAAATTGGCATATCGCCTATAATACTTATCCCTTTGCCGGCTGCATACTTCCGTAACGCGTCCCACTGCCGAAAAAAAAGATATTGAACAAATATGTGATAATGGAAATCTTTTTCCAAATGCAACGCAGCCGCTTTAAGAGCGTCGCCCCGCCGTTGCATGAGTTCTTCAGGCCAATCATGGAAAGTTTTCATTTCATGGGCGCTTTTTAGCGCCATATACAGCGCATAGTCGTGTATCCAACCGGCGTGCCGCTGTTTAAATGCTTCTATATCTTCCTTAAGACGCTCGGAGCTTTTATAATATGCAAGATGCAGCACCTTCGACTTGCCGATATATTGCGCGTAATAATCCACCGAACACGGATCGCCCCCGAAAAGATCCTCACACATATCAAGTGCGTCTCGGGGTAGCAGGCCTTCCTGATAAAGATCGTCAAGATCGATAAAATAAGGGTTACCCGCAAATGTACTGAAAGTCTGATACGGTGAATCCCCAAACCCCGTTGGCGAAATGGGCAGAACCTGCCAGTAAGTCTGCGCACTCATCTGCAGCTTATCCACAAATTCACGCGCACCCGCCCCTAGTGTTCCAATGCCAAACAGGCCTGGCAACGAAGATATGCCCAGTAATATGCCGCTTCCTCTTTTCATGCTTCATATCATATACGAGTTTGGCATTCATGACCATATGATTTTCTGCTTTCATTGACCCTTCTGGACGCCCTATGACTAAGCCGTCCATGGTTGACGACTATATCATGGAATTAAACCGATCAATATATTGCCCTGCCCCCGCGGATGGTTCCCGTGGATGGTTCCTGTTTTGGATGGTTCCT
>CAYGNV010000029.1:0-4585 GCA_964351355.1 uncultured Smithella sp. | reverse complement strand
TGGATGGTTCCTGTTTTGGATGGTTCCTTGCTTAATTCATAATTATTTTGTAGCATGCCATCAATCGATAAAACATTTTCTGTTGTCACTGAATGAGATTGAACTAACGACGTTGTTGATTGCCCTCAGGGAACGTATCGAAAATAACAAGCAGATAAGGCTACAACCAATGAGGAGAAAAATCATGAAACAAATGAGATGGTTTTCTAGTCTAGTCGTTGTTCTTTTGCTTTTTATCTTTACGGCGGGAGAAAGCATTTCCAGTGAAAATCCGCCACTTGCAGACGGACTTTACGCAAAAGTAATTACTTCCAAAGGTGATATCCTTATCAAGCTGGAATTTGAGAAGACACCTGTGACGGTGGTTAATTTTATCGGTCTGGCCGAAGGCATCTATCATCTCCGATCTTTCAGGAAAGCATTTTCTAAAAGCCGATTGCGAATAATAGCGGCGACGTTGTCGGCCCAGAGCGTATAGGCAGGAGCTCCGGGATGGAAACCGTCTGCTGCCATATACGCTGCCTCCAGGGGGAAGTTTATCGTGACAAACTCGCACCCCTTGCAGCCGTCCGCAAATTTATTTAACAAGCTATTGAACTGCTTTGCTCGGAGGCCAAGAAAATACCTCAGTGGCTGAGGTAAGGCGGGAAAAAGGTGCATTGGTGGGATACATGATAAAATTATATGTTGGGCATGAAACTTTGATTGGAGCAGTTCAACAATCTGGCTCTGCTGATTAATCCATCTTTCCGCCCCTGTTCCATGCGTGACGTCATTCACACCTATGGAAGTAACAATAACGTCAAATATCTCCGGCGAAGCCATTGTAAGTTTTTCCAGAATATCTTTCGCTTTATGGTGTGCTTGGGCAATTATTTTCCAAGACACCTGAAATTCCGCACCAAGCAAAGTGACAAGTTGACCTGAAAGGGCTTGACTCTGTGTTGATACGCCAACGCCAGCCGCCGCAGAATCGCCGAGAATTAGCAAGCTCAACCGTGGTCCAGTTCCATAAACGCCAGACCGTTTACCTAGCGGCTCAGACAATTTTGGTGTTACACGCCGAACATATAGACCCTGTAAGATTAATAATGGTGCAAGGCCGATTGCCGCTAGTTTATGTTTCATTTTATTCATTTACTTTACTCATCGACGCCTGAACTCTTCAACAGTATTTTCCCCAGATCAAAAGCATCTTGCATCAGCTTTTCATTAGATCGGATCTCGCCTACATCCATGGCACTCCCATAGACCATCCCTACGAGCGAAGATCCTGTGTATCTAAATGCGTCCTGAAAAGTCCGTAAAGCATTGACACAACCAGATGTGAAGGGATCTGTATCACCATATGCCATAGCTACTGCAATTCGTTTACCACGGAAGGGATCTTTATGGTAAGCAGGAAGCGCAAAACAGCGATCCATGAAGAGCTTGGTCTGCGCGGACATCGTAAACCAGTAAACAGGACTGGCAATAACCCAGGCGTCTGATTCGATAAGCTTTGGATAAATCTCTTGCATGTCATCTTTGATGGAACAACCTTTACTCCCCTTCTTTTGGCAACTCATACAGGCTTTGCAAGGCGCAATATTCTTCTCGTGCAAATAAATCGTTTCGACTTTGGCATTTCCTGATTTTGCACCATTGCCGATCTGCTCCGCCAGAATAGCGCTATTCCCTTTTTTCCTAGGACTACCTAATAGTACCAGAACTTTTTTTGCTTTCATAATGCCCTCCATTGAATTATTATATGTCAATCATGTTATCGGTTAATACCGTCCCAAGAAGATGAACAGATTTCTCAAAAATACGGATGTCGGGCATAAATAGGGTCAGGTCTTGAAATATCAGTTTTTGTCTGCATTCTTTAAGTCAACAATCGGGGTTCGCATCTTTATTCGGGGCATTTGCCTGATACCTTTCCGCTTTTCACCCAGCCTATCACCTAACTGTCCTCCGACCTTTTCACCCTGTCTATTCCCTTTTATCTCCCCTCATCCCGGCTACAAGTCGCCGCCCCTTGTCGGTTCTTTATTACTTGACTATTGCCCACCGTCCCGCCTTTTTGCCGCCTGTGCGCTGTAATATACCTTTGTTCTTTAGTTTGCTGGTATTATAGCGTATGCCGATTTCCGTCAATTTTAATTGCTTTGCCATCTCTTTTTGTGTGATCGATGGATTAGTTGCAATCAGTTTAATGACCGCTTTTTCCGTAATGGATAAATCTTTATCGATAGTCTTATCGATAGCCTTATCGATAGTCTTTTCCGTAGTTTTATCCGGACTGAAATAAGAGGGCCTGTTAAACGCGGCAATAAAGATTTGGGCTACTTCACGAAATTGCACCGTTGGCTCCTCGGCCAGAATAAGACGCATGCCCCGCCCCCAGGTTTCGACCATCTGGATGCGGCGCAGTAATTCAGCAATCAGGGGATTGCGCCGTTTAGATATGTTGCCTTTGCGGATGGCCTCGATGGTCAGACCGCCATAAAGCTCGCCGGGGTTGCGGATTTCCACGCGGTCCTTAAAGATGGCCACTTGTATGTAGTCCGGATCGCGGTAGTCGCGATGGCAAAAGGCGTTGATGATCGCCTCGCGCATGGCCGCCACGGATATTTCCGGAACATCCACACGATAGAGGCCGTCCAGCCGCATGCCGATATGAATGTTTTTAAGAATGTATTTTTGCGCTTCTTCGATGAGTTCCAGGATATCGCCGGTAAAGTCGTGGCGGTCAATAATGATGGCGCTGTCTGTTGCGGCAAATACGGCGCAACGCAATTGCAGAGAGGGGGCTTTTGCGAAAAAAAGAGGGGCGGCGTTAAGCAATTGTCCGTCCTTGATGAGTCCCAGTTTCTCCATTACGTTGGAAACGTTGTCCCAATTCAGGCCGGCGCGTTTTACGAAAGCTTTAATCTTTTTATCGCTTAAGTCTTTAAAAGATGCTTTGCAGGGCTGGTTGTCCCAACGTATCGTCTCACGGTTACGGGCAAGGATCAGGTTTTCCAATTCTTTAGCGGTCAGATGCCTGTCTTCGTCGGCAACGCGCATATAGGCTCTGCCGTGTGCAAAATAAGGCTTTTCTTTTCCTGAAAAAGCAATCTTAATGCAGGTCTTGCCGCTGCGGGTTTCTTCGGTGATCTGCGGGTAAATCCGGGGCTCAATGTGTGCGGCAATGGATTGCGAAATATCACGGAGCGTCTTTTCATTGACGACAAGTCCTTCCGGCTTGCCGTTGGGCGCAATACCAAACCAAAGCTCGCCTGAGCCATTCTTATTGAGAATTGCGGATATCGAAATCAAACCCTCTTTGAGGGCTGTGAGGCTTTTCTTTAATTCAACGGTTTCGCTTTCCTTAAACCCCATATCCGATTCCCTTCAGGTTTATGCGATCTCACAACACATCACAACAAAGATTCAGTATACAAGTAGGGACTGGCGTTAAGTGAAAAGCTCAGCCGCAGCAGCCGCCGCTTCTGGGCGCACCGGAGTCATCCGTTTGCGGCCCACAGCAGCATTCGCCGCCGTTGCGTCCCAGCAGGCTGTTAATGACGGCAGCCGCGCAGCCGACGCCGGATTGAACGCTGATCGCGCCCTCTGGACAATTTTGACTGCAAGCGCCGCACTCCATACAAGCGTCGCGATCCATAATCTTCGCGCTTTTTCCATTCATTTTAAATACATTGTGGGGACAGACATCCAGGCAAAGTCCGCAGCCGATACATTTCGTCGTGTCCATCGCCAGTGTTGCGACATTTTTCAGATAAACCAGGCTTCCCATTATTGCTCCCATGTCATGATTAATGATGTTATCCATACGGCCAGACCGAGAATCCCCGCCGTCATTTCGAGAGGCAAAGCAAACCGCATTTCTTTTTTTACGCCGGAAAGCGATGTATAGGTTGAACAGCCGGTAAAATTCATGGCCAGATAAGCCGATACCGCCGGAATAATCAGCAGCCATGCCAGTGCTTCCGCGCGACCCGCCCAGAGCTGCACATCAATACCGCGCAGATAAATCAGTCCTAAGGCAATGACCAGCCCGATAATAAGCCCCTTGACAGAGAAAGCGCGTCCGGGAATATAAGGTAATAGCAGAGGATGGAGCACCGCACCGCCCAGGATAGCGCAGGCCAGAGCCCCAACGGCAAATAATCCATCATGGAAAATATTTGTCTGAAATCCAGATTGTCCCAGGATGCCCGACAGAATTAAAAGAGCAAGTGACACAAAAATAAAGGGTTTAGCCGTGATCAGAAGCTCAAGGGGAATTAACACCGCTCTGTCTTTTAACGGAAAAACCATCATTCTCATTTCTTTTGTGGCCTTCAATCCGGCGTCAAGATAATCCGTCAAGTCCGTCGCGCGCACGGGGCCGTAATACACCTTGAAGCCGGTGACCTGTTTGACCTGATGCGCCGCCACGCCGGGCGCTCCCAACTGGGGAAGAATGAGCTTTCTGTGATCGACAACTTTTTTAAGGCCGCTCGTCTCTATTCTCTTGATGAGTTCCTCCGTGCCAAATGTGCCCTTCCCCGCCGCGCACCATACGTTGATGCCCTTGGTATCCAAAACCAGAATCCAG
>CAYGNV010000028.1:0-17818 GCA_964351355.1 uncultured Smithella sp. | reverse complement strand
CACCATATTGTTAATTAATGTTCTGGCTAATCCGTGATATGACCGGACAAGGCGATCTTCTGATTTTCGTTCGATGGCCAAATTATTTTCGGAAACGACCATTGAAATGCCATCGGGCAATTTCGAAGACAACGTGCCCTTGGGCCCTTCGACTTTAATAATACCGTCACTTTGGCTGATTTTCACATTCTTGGGAAAAGTGATCGGTTTTTTACCTATTCTCGACATGAACAAGAACTCCCGTTTAGAATCTAAATTTAACTACCAAACATTACAAAGAACTTCGCCGCCGACATTGGATTCTCTGGCTTCCTGATCGGTGATGACACCGCGTGAAGTTGAAAGAATCGAAATGCCAAAACCGTTGAGCACTTTCGGGATGCTATCAGCGGCAACATATACTCTGCGCCCGGGCTTGCTGATTCTTTTGATGTCGGTTATCACCGCACGTTTTGCATCCGGGTATTTGAGGGCAATCTTCAGCATCGGGTGGCCCTTTTCATCCTTCACAACATCAAGGTTGCTTATATATCCAGCCGCTTTCAAGACTTTGGCAATATTCATATTCATTTGCGACATGTAAACATTGACATTTTTGAAACGAGCTTTATTCCCGTTTCTAATCCTTGTCAGCATATCGGCAATAGGATCAGTCATCCCCATGCTTTTTCTCCTTAAACTAAAATTACCAACTTGATTTTATCATCCCCGGAAGCTCTCCTTGCAAGGAAAGTTTCCTCAAACATATTCTACACATTTCAAATTTTCTATAATACGCCCGGGGCCTGCCGCAAATCTGACAGCGGTTATACTCCCTGACCGAAAATTTTGGTTTCCTATTTGCTTTTGCTATTAATGACTTTTTTGCCACGCGAAATTCCTCCGGAGTTTCCTCGTTTAATTCTTGAAGGGGACACCCATCAACTTCAGCAGCACACGGGCTTCCTCGTCCGTCCGAGCCGTCGTTACGATAGTAATATTCATGCCCTTGACCTTTTCGATTTTATCATATTCAATTTCCGGGAAAATGATTTGTTCATGAAGGCCAATGGAATAATTTCCCCTGCCATCAAACGCACTGGGCGATACTCCCCGAAAGTCTCGAACTTTCGGCAACGCTACATTCACCAGACGATCAAAAAACTCGTACATGACTTCTTTCCGCAGAGTTACCGAGCAGCCGATCGGCATGCCCTGACGAAGTTTAAATGTCGCTATGGATTTCTTCGCTTTCGTGATCACCGGTTTTTGCCCTGTGATCATCGCCATTTCCTGCACAGCACCGTCAATAATTTTTACATTGGAAATGGCCTCTCCCAAACCCATATTGACAACAATCTTATCCATCTTGGGCACTTGCATGTGATTTTTGTAGTCAAATTCCTTGATCAGAGCCGGCACTACTGTTTTTAAATAATATTCTTTTAATCTTGCCATTTTTTCTTAACCCACATCAATTACGTCGTTGCATTTGCTACAGATACGAATCTTCTTGCCGTCATCGAGGATGCGACTTCTAATTCTGGTCGCTTCTTTGCACTTGCCACAAATGACGCTGACCTTGGAGACACACATCGCCGCCTCTTTTTCTACGACACCACCTTTGCTTTTTTGATCAGGCCTTTTGTGTTTCTTGATCACGTTGATCTTTTCGACGACCACTTTGTTTTTCTCGGGTATAGCTTTCAGGATCTTCCCGGTCTTTCCTTTGTCCTTACCGGCAAGAACCTTTACCATATCGCCTTTTTTCAATCTGCCTAAACTCATTTTTCCCCTCTTCGAAACAGGCTCATAAAACCTCTGGAGCCAGAGATATAATCTTCATAAACTGCTTTGCTCTCAGTTCACGGGCAACAGGTCCAAAAATTCTTGTCCCGATCGGTTCCATCTGATTGCTGATGAGAACAGCAGAGTTGTCATCAAACTTGAGATAAGAACCATCCGGCCGCTTCACTTCCTTCACGGTGCGGACGATGACCGCTTTCATCACATCACCTTTTTTCACTTTAGAATTCGGAATCGCCTCTCTCACTGAAACGACGATGATATCGCCCAGGCTGGCATAACGCCGCTTCGATCCGCCAAGCACTTTAATACAAGCGACCCGCTTGGCGCCGGAATTGTCGGCAACATTTAGAATTGTCTGCATCTGAATCATAAATTAAACCCCATTATAAGAAGCTCCATGCTTATGAAGCCAAGCTTCTATTTTGCTCTTTCCAGAATTTCCATCATCCGCCAGCGTTTGTCTTTACTCATCGGCCGCGCCTCAATGATTAACACGGTATCTCCCGTCTTGCATTGATTCTGCTCATCATGGGCTTTGTATTTATCATGCCTGCGAACATATTTGTGAAACACAGAGTGTTTGACCAATCTTTCGGATTTCACCACAATGGTTTTGTCCATCTTATCACTGATCACTACGCCCTTAATCGTGCGCTTATTGCTTTTTTCAGCCATATTAACCCGCGGCCTCCTTTTCCTTCAGCACCGTTGCGACACGGGCAATGTCCTTACGGAGGCGGCCCAGCGTCGCGGTTGATTCGAGTTGACCCGATGAATGCCGAATCTTCAACCGAAACAGTTCTTCCACTAATTCACTATTTTTGATTTGAAGCTCGTTAATACCGAGACCTCTGACTTCGCTAAGTTTCATCAGATATCTCCCTTGATAAGAACTTTGTCGAAATGGCCAGTTTATGCGATGCCAGGCGAAATGCTTCTTTGGCTACTTCTTTGGTTACACCTTCCATCTCGTAGAGAACCGAACCGGGTTTGACCACTGCCACCCATCCTTCCGGAGCTCCTTTGCCTTTACCCATTCGAGTTTCAGCAGGCTTCTTCGTGATGGATTTATGCGGAAATACCCGGATCCAGATTTTACCGCCGCGCTTCACATAACGAGTCATCGCAACACGCGCCGCTTCTATCTGTCTCGCGGAGACCCATCCGCACTCAGCCGCTTGCAATCCATAGTCGCCAAAGGCGATGGTACCCCCTCTGGTCGCTTTTCCTCCCATGCGGCCTTTCTGCAATTTTCTATATTTTACCCGTTTTGGCATTAGCATAATCTAAAACTCCCGTTTACCTTCACAGCAATCTTTCCTGTAGGGAAAATCACTTTGTTGGAATCATGACTTTTTTTCATTCTTTGTGGGCAAGACTTCTCCGTGAAAAATTAAAACTTTAACACCGATCAAACCGTAAGCCGTATGAGCTTCAATAAAACCGTAATCGATATCGGCCCGCAGCGTATGCAGGGGAACACGTCCTTCACGATACCATTCCGAGCGGGCAATTTCAGCGCCGCCCAAGCGTCCGGAACAGGTTATTTTAATGCCTTTGGCTCCAAACTTCAGGGCATAGCCGACGCATTTTTTCATTGCCCGACGGAACGCGACTCTTCTTTCCAATTGCATAGCGACATTTTCGGCCACCAGTTGGGCGTCCGTTTCCGGTTTTCGGACCTCTAGAATGTTGATAATAATTTCCGCCTGCGAAAATTTTTCAATTTCTGCCTTAAGTTTTTCTATTTCCGATCCCTTTTTCCCGATGATGACGCCGGGCCGGGCCGCATAAATATTCACTTTGGCTTTATTCGCCGCCCGCTCAATTTCAATGTGAGAGACACCGGCATGGTATAGCTTTTTCTTAAGGTACTTTCTGACTTTTAAGTCCTCAAGCAGCATTCGACTATAATTCTTCTCGGCAAACCATACGGACTGCCACTTTTTAATGTAGCCTAATCGTAATCCTACCGGGTTAACCTTCTGACCCAATATCGTTCCTCCTTACCTTTCATCCACGACAACGGTGATATGTGACGTTCTCTTCTTGATTCCCGCCGCTCTTCCCTGCGCTCTGGCCCGCCATCTCTTCAACGACGGTCCCTGGTCCACAAATATCTCTTTAACGTAGAGCGTATTTTCGTCAATATTAGGATTCTGGGCCGCATTTGCAACGGCCGACTTCAGCACCTTGGCAATAACACCCGCCGAATACTTCCTGGTATAAAGCAGGATATTACGCGCCTCCTGCACCTTTTTTCCTCGAATCAAATCAACTACTAATCTGACTTTCTGCGGCGACATTCGAATATACTTTGCAACTGCTTTTGCTTCCATATCTTATCAACTCCAAACCTGTCCGTTTGCGCGAAACTATTACTTGCGAACCTTCGTTTTTCGATCACCGGAATGGGAATAAAAAGTTCTCGTCGGCGCGAACTCCCCTAATTTATGACCCACCATATTCTCTGTCACATAAACCGGAATAAACTTTTTTCCGTTATGCACGGCAAACGTGAAACCTATTAATTCTGGTGTTACGGTTGAACGCCGCGACCAAGTCTTAATCACATTCTTGCTGCTTTCGGCTTCCATTTCTCTGACCTTGGCGAGCAAACTTTCTTCAATATAAGGACCTTTTTTGATCGAACGTGCCACGGTTTATTAACCTCTTCTCTTCACAATATATTTATCAGTTCTCTTGTTCTTCCTTGTCTTGTGTCCCTTTGTCGGAACCCCCCAAGGCGTGCAGGGATGACGGCCACCGGATGACTTACCTTCGCCACCGCCCATGGGATGATCCACCGGGTTCATGACAACACCGCGCACATGGGGTGTCTTGCCCAGCCATCTTGTTCTTCCGGCTTTGCCGATGCTGATATTTTCATGATCGTTATTGCCGACCTGACCGATCGTTGCCATACACTCAATAAATACCTTGCGGACTTCACCGGACGGGAGTCTCACCTGGGCGTATGTGCCTTCTTTAGCCATCAACTGACCATAGGTGCCGGCCGATCGAATCAACTGTCCGCCGCGCCCTACTTTTAACTCCACGTTATGAATTAAGGAACCCAGCGGTATATATTTCAAGGGTATGGCGTTGCCCGGCTTGATATCCGCTTTTGCGCCACTGACAATAACATCACCAACATTGATCTGCGCCGGCGCCACAATGTATCTCTTTTCACCGTCGCGATAGTTGAGCAGTGCAATTCTGGCTGATCGGTTTGGATCATACTCAATGGCCGCTACTTTTGCCGGAATGTCCGTTTTATTGCGACAGAAATCAATCATCCGATATCTACGCTTGTGACCGCCACCAATGTAACGCGCCGTGATCCGGCCATAGTTGTTTCGACCGCCTGTTCTCTTGAGCGGCCTTAAAAGACTTTTTACCGGCTCCGTTGATGTGATCTCTGCAAAATCCGAGACGCTCTGAAATCTCCTGCCGGGTGATGTCGGTTTATACTTGATAATTCCCATTTGCTTAATCCTTAAATCGTTCTATACGCCTTCAGCGATTTCAATACGGCTGCCTGCAGCTAAAGTCACAATTGCTTTTTTCCAGGAACTCTTCTGTCCGGTAACCTTTCCCGTTCGTTTCTTTTTGCCTAAAACATGCAAGACACGGACATCGGCAACTTTTACTTTAAATAACTTTTCCACGGCATTGCCAATCTCAACTTTGTTGGCCTTGCGATTGACTTCAAAGTGATATTTATTCGCTGCTTCGCGGTCGATGTTACTCTTTTCCGTAATTAATATCTTTTTAATAATCTGATGCAGTTCCATTATGCCAGCAATGCCCCCTCAATTTTTTTTATAGAGGGTTCAAGAAGGACCAGATGTTCATATTTCAACACATCATAAACATTGATTCCTTCCGACCGAATCATTTTCACATTTTTTAAATTACGCGATGACTTCATCAGAAAGGCATTGTCCTGATCGATAACAAAAAGTGTTTTTTTCAGACCGAAGAGATCGACCACTTTCTTGAAGGCTTTGGTACTGATCGTTTCCATCGGAAAATTCCGCAGAACCGTCATTTTTTCTTCCTTTACTTTCATACTGAGCACGGAGATAAGAGCTCTTTTCCGCACTTTTTTAGGAACGCTGTATGAATAATCACGAGGTTGAGGCCCGAAAACGATTCCGCCTCCTCTCCAAATCGGCGATCGTGACGATCCAGATCGAGCGCGACCGGTTCCTTTTTGCCGCCAGGGCTTTTTCCCGCCGCCACGAACATCACTTCTTCCCTTGGTGGAAGATGTTCCCGATCGGCGCGATGCCAGTTGCATCTTGACAACATCATGGATCGTTGCTTCGTTGACTTCAGCGCCAAATACGGCGTCGTTCAACTCGACCTCTGCAACCTTCTTCTTTTCAATATCAAAAACATCTGCGACTGCCATGTCTATAACTCCACTGATTTACGCACTTTTTTTCCGGGCCTGCTTAATGATCACATAACCGTTTTTGCTGCCGGGGATGGAACCTTTCAGTAACAATAAATTTTTATCAGGACGCACTTGCCAGATCTGAATATTCTGAACGGTTTTGCGAACAGCACCCATATGACCGCCCATTTTTGTTCCTTTAAAGACACGCGCCGGATCAGCGCTGGCGCCAATGGAACCCGGTGCCCTGTGAAACATGGAACCGTGAGTCGCCCGTCCGCCGTGAAAACCGTGTCTTTTCATAACACCCTGAAAGCCTTTTCCTTTCGATGTTCCAACCACATCGACATAGTCGCCCCCTTGAAAAATATCAGAGGCTATTTCCTGCCCGGCTTCGTATTTCCCGGCTTCACCAGGAAATTCTTTAACAATACGGAAAAAACCTTTATTGGCTTTATTAAAATGGCCCTGAAGCGGTTTCGTGACATTCTTTTGTTTCACGCGACCATATCCGATTTGAATGGCATCATAGCCATCCTTCTCTTTTGTCTTCACCTGAACAACAACCGACGGTTCAACCTCAATGGCCGTAACACCGACAGCAGCGCCATCCTCGGCAAATACTTGCGTCATCCCCAATTTTTTTCCAATGATTCCCTTGTTCATTATCATCCAACTTTTATATAAAAAGAGCCACGATATTCAACATTCTGGAAAATGGCAACACCTGAGGCCACTTTCCACCGCCGTTATTCAACGCCTACGCCTTTATTTCGACATCCACTCCCGCCGATAGATCAAGTTTCATCAATGCATCCACGGTGGCTTGCGTCGGCTCAACAATATCAATCAATCTTTTATGTGTGCGAATTTCGAACTGCTCCCGGGATTTCTTATCCACGTGCGGTGAACGATTGACACAATATTTATTGATTTCCGTAGGAAGAGGTATGGGACCGGCGACACGCGCACCAGTCCTTTTTGCAGTGTCCACTATTTCTTCAACAGAACGATCCAGCAGTTTGTAATCGTAAGCTTTGAGACGAATTCTTATCTTTTGTTCTTTCATTGATCGGATAACCTATTTCCAGTTTCTATTCAATAACCTTGCTTACGACACCTGCTCCAACTGTTCTACCACCTTCGCGAATAGCGAATCTTAACTGCTCTTCCATAGCGATGGGCATAATGAGTTCGACAGTCATTTTTACGTTATCGCCGGGCATGACCATTTCCACACCTTCGGGAAGCGTCGCGACACCCGTCACGTCCGTTGTCCGGAAATAAAACTGCGGACGGTAACCGGAGAAGAAGGGTGTATGACGGCCGCCTTCTTCCTTGGCCAAGACGTAAACTGCCGCTTCAAATTTTGTGTGGGGTGTAATCGAACCGGGCTTAGCCACAACCTGTCCTCTTTCCACATCCTCACGCTTGATGCCACGAATCAACAACCCAACATCGTCGCCCGCGCGACCTTCATCGAGGGTTTTGCGGAACATTTCGACACCCGTAACAACCGTCTTAATGGTGGGGCGTATGCCGATGATTTCAACTTCTTCGCCAACCTTTACAATCCCTCTGTCCACTCTGCCGGTCACAACGGTTCCACGCCCGGAAATGGTGAAAACATCTCCGACAGGCATCAGGAACGGCTTTTCTGTATCTCGCTTAGGCTGAGGAATATAGTTATCGACGGCATCCAGCAGTTCCCAGATACATTTTACCTCGGGAGACTTGCCATCCTCTGATTCCAGGGCTTTGAGCGCTGAACCACGAATAATGGGAATATCATCACCGGGGAATTCATACTGCGTTAAGAGTTCTCGCAATTCGAGTTCAACAAGGTCTAAAAGCTCGGGATCATCAACCAGATCTACTTTATTCATGAAAACGATAACGAAAGGAACCTGCACCTGACGGGCAAGGAGGATATGCTCGCGCGTTTGCGGCATCGGACCATCGGAAGCGGCCACAACCAGAATAGCTGCATCCATATGAGCAGCGCCGGAAATCATGTTTTTGATATAGTCGGCATGCCCCGGGCAGTCCACGTGAGCGTAATGTCTTGTTTCCGTCTCATATTCTACGTGAGAGATATTGATCGTAACACCACGTTCCTTTTCTTCCGGTGCATTATCAATAGAATCGAAAGGTCGGAATTCCGCAAAACCTTTTTTTGCCAGATGCTTGGTAATTGCGGCCGTTAATGTGGTTTTGCCGTGATCCACGTGACCGATTGTTCCTATATTCAAATGCGGCTTAGTCCTTTCAAATTTTTTCTTTGCCATCTCACCTTTCCTCCTTAACTTTGAATGGTTGGTTTCCTTGTCGTTTAATAGTCAATTCTTTTAAAATTTATAATGCGCAAAAGCCTTGTTCGCTTCCGCCATTTTATGCACAGATTCTCTTTTTTTGATCGCGCCGCCTCGATTATTTGCCGCGTCAATTAATTCAGCCGCCAGTTTTTCGCGCATGGTTTTTTCGGTGCGCTCCTGCGCATTGGAAATCAACCAGCGGATAGCCAACGCAGTGCGTCTGGCGGGGACAACTTCCGTGGGCACCTGGTAGGTTGAACCACCCACACGCCGCGATTTTACTTCGATCACCGGTTTCACGTTATTGACGGCCTTTTCGAAAAACTCGACCGGCTGCTCCTTGACCCTCTTTTCAATGATGTCAAAAGCGCCGTATAAAATACTTTCCGCAACACTCTTTTTCCCTCTTTTTAGTAAAGAGTTCACAAACTTAGCAACCAGTTTATTGTTATATTTGGGATCCGGTAAAATTTCCCTTTTTTCCACTTCGCGTCTTCTAGGCATTTTCCTGTCCTTCGTTTAGCTGGGCTTTTTAGCGCCGTATTTTGATCGACTCTGTTTGCGGTCGGCAACACCAACAGCATCAAGAGTGCCTCTGACGATGTGATACCTTACGCCGGGCAAATCCTTCACTCTGCCGCCGCGAACCAGCACGACCGAATGTTCCTGCAGGTTGTGACCGATACCTGGAATATAAGATGAGACTTCATATCCGCTGGTAAGACGAACTCTGGCCACTTTACGCAAAGCCGAATTCGGCTTTTTAGGTGTTGTTGTATAAACTCTGACACATACCCCGCGGCGTTGGGGTGAACCGGCCAAAGCCGGAGAGTTTGTTTTTCTTTTAATTTGGGTTCTGCCTTTGCGAACCAGTTGATTAATTGTCGGCATTTCTCCTCCCGGACGTTTCGCTGCATTTTGCAAGCAGCAGCAAATCTGCGGTAACTATCAATTCAAGTCTCTTCTGTCAAGCAATTTCTTCCTTTTTTTCGTTTATTCTGCAATCGCTTCCACACGGTCATCTTCCACTTTAATGCCCAGCTTGCGATACATTACCAAACCGGTGCCCGCGGGGATTAAACGACCCATAATGACGTTTTCTTTGAGGCCTCGCAAGTAGTCTGTTTTACCGGAAAGCGATGCTTCAGTCAGCACTCGGGTCGTTTCCTGGAATGACGCAGCCGATATGAAACTCTGGGTGCTGAGCGATGCTTTGGTAATCCCCAGTAGTAACGGGTCGCCAATAGCAGGCCGCCCACCCTGAGCTATCACCTTGTCGTTTTCTTCCTGGAATCGGTAACGTTCAACCTGCTCATCGGCGATAAAGACGGTATCACCTGGATCGGTTATCCGGACTCGACGAAGCATCTGGCGGACAATAACTTCCATATGCTTATCATTAATTTTGACACCTTGCAACCGATAAACTTCCTGAACTTCATCGACCAGGTATCTGGCCAACTCTTTTTCGCCTTTAATCGCCAGAAGATCATGGGGGTTATTCACACCATCCATCAAAGCGTCACCAGGGGTCACCCGATCGCCTTCCTGAACGCTGATATGCTTGCCTTTAGGAATCAGGTACTCTTTTTCTTCACCAATTTCGGGCGTAACAATGATTTTACGCTTGCCCTTGGCGTCTTTTCCGAAAGCGACAATACCGTCAATTTCGCTGATCACGGCAAAATCTTTGGGTTTGCGCGCCTCAAATAATTCGGCGACTCTCGGCAAACCGCCCGTAATATCTTTTGTTTTTGTTGTTTCGCGGGGAATCTTTGCCAGGATATCGCCTGCTCGTACTTCGTCTCCTTCGGAAACAACAATATTGACGCCAACCGACAGAAAATAGCGGGCTGTCGAATTTGTGCCGGCCAGTTTAGCTGTTTTCCCCTTACTGTCTTTAAGGGAAACGCGTGGCCTTAAATCGCCGCCTTTGAATTCGACAATGACCTTACGGGACAAACCAGTGACTTCATCAACCTGTTCCTGCATTGTTTTTCCTTCAATGATATCACCGTATTTGATGGTACCATCCACCTCCGACAGAATCGGTATGGAGAACGGATCCCATTCGGCAATCAATTGCCCGCGTTTTACTGAGGTATTATCACTTACCTTGAGGTGAGCGCCATAAGGCACGGTGTATTTACCGCGGCTGCGGTTTTGCTCATCGAGAACATGAACTTCACCATGACGATTCATAACCACGTAATCGTTTCCTCTGGTTTTCACCGTATTCAAGTTAACAAACTTTATCAAACCATCATGACGCGCCTCGAGTGTGGAATGCTCGTCAAACTTTGCCGTACCACCAATATGGAATGTTCTCATGGTCAGCTGCGTACCGGGCTCGCCGATGGATTGCGCGGCAACAATGCCGACTGCTTCACCGATGTTCACAATGTGGCCATGGGCCAGATCGCGGCCATAACACATGGCACAAACACCGTGCTTGGCACGACACGTTAAAACGGAGCGGATATTAACCCTCTCAATACCAGCACGGTCGATTTTCTCGACCAGGGCTTCATCAATGGCTTCATTGGCTTTCACAATCATTTCATCAGTAAACGGATCCTTGATTTCCCGCAAAGCCACACGACCCAACACACGCTCTCCGGCGGTTTCAATCATTTCACCGCCTTCCATCAACGCCGACACATAGAGCCCGTCAACGGTTTCGCAATCCTGCTCGGTAATGATGCAGTCCTGCGCCACATCCACCAGGCGTCTGGTCAGATAACCGGAATTAGCTGTCTTTAAAGCCGTATCCGCCAAACCCTTGCGGGCGCCGTGCGTTGAAATGAAATATTGGAGCACCGTCAAGCCTTCACGGAAATTCGCCGTGATCGGGGTTTCGATAATTTCCCCGGAAGGCTTAGCCATCAAACCGCGCATACCGGCCAATTGCCTGAGTTGCTGCCCCGATCCACGGGCGCCGGAATCGGCCATCATGTATATCGGGTTGAAACTTTCAACTCTGCGTTTCTTGCCATCCATACCGACTACTTCTTCCGTACTGATGCCGGTCAACATTTCCGAGGCGATTTTTTCAGTGGCTTGCGCCCAGATGTCGATAACTTTATTGTAACGCTCACCATCGGTAATCAAACCGTCCATGTATTGTTTCTGAATTTTCAGCACATCTTTGTCGGCCTGTAAAACGATGGTCTTCTTGTTTTCGGGAATAATCATATTTCCCACAGCAAACGACAAACCGGAGATCGTGGCATATTTGAAGCCCAGGTCTTTCAGGCGGTCGGCCAGAAGGACCGTTGTCTTATCCCCGCAAAGGCGGTAGCAATAGTCAATTAAATTGGCCAGTTCCTTTTTGTTCATCAGCTTATTGATCGCATCAAAGCCGATTTCCTCCGGAATGATCTCGTAAAGAATAATGCGTCCGGCTGTCGTTTCCTTCAATTCGGACTCCATGCGCACTTTGATGCGCGCATGTAAATCAATGACGCCGGCATCAATGGCTGAGCGAACTTCTTCGGGCCCGGAAAAAATCATTCCTTCGCCCTTTACGTCCTTCTTCACCCGCGTCATATAATAAATCCCTAAAACGATATCCTGACTGGGAATAATGATCGGTTTGCCGTTAGCCGGAGACAAAATATTGTTTGTGGACATCATGAGAACGCGCGCTTCCGTTTGTGCTTCAACAGACAGAGGCACGTGCACGGCCATCTGGTCACCGTCGAAGTCAGCATTAAAAGCGGTACACACCAGCGGATGCAGACGAATCGCCTTTCCTTCGATCAGCACCGGCTCAAAAGCCTGCATACCCAGGCGGTGCAGTGTGGGCGCGCGGTTCAGAATGACCGGATATTCACGAACAACTTCATCGACAGCATCCCATGCTTCGGCCGTTTCTCTTTCAACCATTTTCTTAGCGCTCTTCACCGTAGTGACATACCCTTTTTCCAGCAGGCGATTATAGACAAAGGGTTTGAAAAGTTCTAGCGCCATTTTTTTAGGCAGACCACACTGATGCAACCTTAAATCGGGACCAACGGTAATAACCGAGCGGCCGGAATAGTCCACGCGCTTTCCCAGCAGGTTCTGACGGAAACGTCCCTGCTTGCCTTTGAGCATATCCGAGAGCGATCGTAACGGTCTCTTGTTGGTTCCCGTAATCGCCCGACCGCGACGACCGTTGTCAAAAAGGACATCGACGGCTTCCTGCAACATGCGTTTTTCGTTGCGGATAATAATTTCCGGCGCGTTGAGTTCCTGGAGACGCTTCAAACGGTTGTTTCTATTAATGACACGTCGATACAAATCGTTGAGATCAGACGTGGCAAACCGTCCACCGTCGAGCGGAACCAGCGGTCTCAGGTCAGGTGGAATAACCGGCAGAACCGTTAAAACCATCCATTCAGGCTTATTGCCGGACTTGCGCAACGCTTCGACCACTTTGAGTCGTTTGACAATTTTTTTCTTTTTGGTGTCGGAGATCGATGTGACCACCTCCGCACGGAGTTCTTCGTAAAGCTTTTCCAGATCAATTTCTTCGAGCAGCTGCCGCACGGCTTCAGCGCCGATTCCCGCGACAAATCCCGTTTCTCCGTATTGTTCCTTCGACTCAAGATATTCTTCATCCGTGAGGAGCTCTTGCTTTTTGAACGGTGTGCTTTTCGGATCCAGAACGATCCAGGATTCAAAGTAGAGAACTTTTTCCAGTTCTTTGAGCGTCAGATCCATCACATTACCGATACGACTGGGCAGACTCTTCAAAAACCAGATATGGGCAACCGGCGTGGCCAACGTAATATGCCCCATTCGCTCGCGGCGAACTTTGGATTGAATGACTTCGACACCACATTTTTCACACACAACACCGCGGTGCTTCATCCGCTTATATCGGCCGCAAAGGCACTCATAATCCTTCACCGGCCCGAATATCTTCGCGCAGAAAAGACCGTCGCGTTCCGGCTTGAACGTCCGGTAATTGATCGTCTCCGGTTTTTTAACTTCGCCGTTGGACCAGGAAATAATTCTTTCCGGTGAGGCGATCGAAATCTTCATGGCATTGAATCTGATCGGATTTCTTGGTTTTTCAAAATAACTGAAAACGTCTTCCACAGATTAGTCTCCTACTATTAAAAAAGCTTTTGTGAAATTTGGAAGTTTATTCTTCCTCAATCAATTCCACGTCTAATCCGAGACTCTGGAGTTCCTTCACCAATACGTTGAAGGATTCCGGAAGACCCGGCTCGAATGTATGTTCGCCTTTGACGATAGATTCATAAATCCTCGTCCGCCCGGCAACGTCGTCAGACTTGACTGTCAAGAATTCCTGCAAGGCATAGGAAGCGCCGTAGGCTTCCATGGCCCAGACTTCCATTTCTCCCAGTCTCTGGCCACCGAATTGCGCCTTGCCGCCCAATGGCTGCTGGGTGACCAGCGAATAGGGTCCGATGGAACGGGCGTGAATTTTATTATCAACCAGATGATGCAGTTTCAGCATGTAAATAATGCCCACCGTCACTTCCTGATCAAACGGTTCGCCGGTGCGGCCGTCAAATAATAAAGACTGGCCGGTTTCAGGCAAACCCGCTGTATTCAGCAATTTGCGTATCTGGGATTCGGGACAGCCGTCGAAAACGGGACTGGCCACCAGCATGCCCTTTTTCAGGCGGCTGACAAATCGTTTGACATCTTCCGCAGATGCTTTTTCCAGAAATTCATCAAAATCGGGGGATGAATACGTTTTTTTCAACTCGCTTTTGATCTGATTCAGGTTATTGTTCTTCTCCAGCAATTCATTTAACCCTTCGCCGATCGATTTTGCCGCCCAACCTAAATGCGTTTCGAGAATCTGGCCGATGTTCATACGGGACGGAACACCCAGCGGATTGAGAATGATATCGACCGTTGAACCATCGGCAAAATAAGGCATGTCTTCTTCCGCAAGTATCATGGATAAAACACCTTTATTGCCGTGACGGCCCGCCATTTTATCACCCACGGACAGTTTTCTTTTAATAGCAATAAAGACTTTCACCATCTTGATGACGCCGGGCGGCAGTTCATCGCTGGCTTTAATTTTATCGAGTTTTTCTTCAAAATGCGCTTTAACAAAATCTATTTTTCTTTCCATGATAGAAAGAAGATTCGTCAGTTTTTCTTCCGAACCGTCATTTTCAGCAAGCGTAATTTCCTTCCAATACGCGAAAGGAATATCCAACCAGATTTCTTTGGTTATTTTATCGCCTTTTTTCAGAAGCGTCTTCTTTTTCACATCGACAATTTTTCCTGCTGCTATTTTGCCGATTACCAGTTTCGCGATATCCTTCTTGATGGATTCCGCCAGAATACGGATTTCATCATCACGATCCTTCGTCAACTGCTCAATCGCATCTTCTTCAATCGCCTGTGAGCGCAAATCTTTGTCGGCGCCTTTACGCGTAAAAACCTTGGCATCAATAACGGTTCCTTCCACGCCGGGCGGGACACGCAAAGATGTGTCTCGCACATCGCTGGCTTTCTCGCCAAAAATCGCCCGGAGGAGTTTTTCCTCGGCGGATAACTGCGTTTCACCTTTAGGTGTGATCTTGCCGACCAGGATATCTCCCGGCTTTACGGAGACGCCAATGCGGATGATACCGCTTTCATCGAGGTTACGAAGCGCTTCCTCGCCAACATTGGGAATATCCCGTGTTATCTCTTCCTTGCCCAGCTTGGTGTCACGGGCCATCGTTTCAAATTCTTCAATATGAATAGATGTGTAAACATCTTCCTTGACGATTCTTTCACTGACCAGAATGGAGTCTTCGTAGTTGTATCCTCCCCAGGACATGAAGGCCACCATGACGTTGCGCCCCAAGGCCAGTTCGCCGTTATCCGTTGCAGGACCATCAGCCAGAATATCCCTCTTCCGGACCCGATCGCCGACGGCAATAATGGGTTTCTGGTTAAAGCAGGTGTCCTGGTTGGAGCGCTGGTACTTGGATAAAGTATAAATGTCCACACCGGTATCCAGGCCATCTTCTTCCGGCTTATCGGCGCGAATCAAGATGCGCGAAGCATCTACGCTTTCGACAACACCCGGCCGCTTCGCCACCACAACGGCGCCGGAATCGCGGGCAACAATGGATTCCATTCCCGTGCCGACGACCGGCACTTCAGGACACATGAGCGGCACGGCCTGACGCTGCATGTTGGACCCCATGAGCGCGCGGTTGGCGTCGTCATGCTCCAAAAACGGAATAAGAGCCGCAGCCACGGAAACGAGCTGATTGGGGGCAACATCCATCATCTTGATGTCTTCGGGCATAACCGAAATAAAGTCGCCGCCCTTTCTGACCGAAATAAGCTCTTCTTCAAATTTCCCTTTTTTATCGAGCGGCCTGTCGGCGGGCGCGATAATCTGGTTTTCTTCTTCGATGGCTGTCATAAACTTCACATCTTCCAATACCTTGCCGTTTTCGACCAAGCGGTAGGGTGTTTCTATGAAGCCAAATTCATTAACACGCGCGTAAGTACTGAGTGACACAATCAAGCCGATATTAGGACCTTCCGGTGTTTCGACAGGGCAGATGCGGCCGTAATGCGTCGGATGAACGTCGCGGACTTCAAATCCGGCGCGCTCCCGCGTCAAACCGCCCGGTCCCAGAGCGGATAGACGGCGCTTATGCGTGATTTCCGACAGCGGATTGGTCTGATCCATAAACTGGGACAATTGGCTGGAACCGAAAAATTCGTTAACCACCGCCGACACCGGTTTGGCGTTGATGAGATCATGCGGCATCATGGTTTCGATATCCTGCAGACTCATTTTTTCTTTAATGGCCCGCTCCATACGCACCAGACCGACACGGTACTGGTTTTCAATGAGCTCGCCTACTGAACGCACCCGGCGGTTCCCCAGGTGGTCGATATCATCAACACTGCACTCGCCGACGCCGTTTTTCAAATCAATGAGATATTTGACGGATGCCAGGATATCTTCGTTACGCAATACAGTTAATTCGGTCGAAACATTCAAGCGCAGTTTATAATTCATCTTCGCGCGGCCGACATCCGACAAATCGTAGGTTTCCGGCTCAAAGAAGAGGCTGTTGAAAAACTTCGCTGCGGTCTCCGGTGTGGGAGGATTGCTGGGGCGAAGCCTGCGGTATATCTCCATAATCGCATCTTCTGCGGTATCGATGCGATCCATCAGCAACGTGTCGCGAATGGAGGCATTTTCAAGGTCTTCATCAACATGAATGAACTTTAATTCTTTGACGCCCTTCTCCCCGGCGATCTCGAGCCCATTGAACGGCAATACCTCATTGCAGCGGAAAAGAATCTCTCCGGTCCTCGGATCATGAACATCCGATGAAAGGACTTTCCCTGTTAAATCCGTTTCCTTAATAGCCACGCGCTTAATCCCGGCATCCAGGATTTTCTTGAGCAGCGGTTTGGTGAGCTTGCGGCCTTTTTTAACGATGACTTCATCGCTTTTCGGATATTTAATATCTTCCGGCGCCTTTTGCCCGGACAGGGAATCATCAACAGCATAATAAAGCTTTTCGCCTTCGATGGTTATTTTTTCAATGTTGTAAAAATAGTTTAAGATAAATTCCGTCGAACTGCCCATGGCCTTCAACAGAATGGTTACAGGCATTTTCCGGCGGCGGTCAATCCTGACATAGAGCAGATCCTTGGAATCAAACTCCAGATCCAGCCAGGAGCCCCGAATAGGAATCACTCTCGCCGAATAAATCAGTTTGCCGGAAGCAACCGTCTTCCCTTTATCATGGTCAAAAAAGATACCGGGCGACCGGTGCAGTTGACTGACAATCACGCGTTCCGATCCATTGACGATAAACGTGCCGTTTTCCGTCATGAGCGGAATTTCACCGAAGTAAATTTCCTGCTCTTTAATATCGCGGATCGTCTTTGCCTCAGCCGCTTCACGATTGATCTTGCCGTCGGCGAGCCGGTCGGTATCAAACACCACCAGTCTGACCACAATTTTTAAAGGAGCGGCGTAGGTCATGCCCTTCTGAATACACTCCTTCATATCATACCGGACATTACCAATCTTGTAGCTGGCAAACTCCAGCGAACATTTTCCACTGAAATCCGAAATGGGAAAAACGCTCTTGAAAGCGCCCTGCAAGCCGATGTTGCGCCGCTTGGCTATCGGCACGTCGGCTTGCAGGAACTTTTCATAAGATCGTGTCTGGATTTCAATCAGATTGGGGATATCCTGTATTTGCTTTACACGGCCAAAATTTTTTCTAAAGTCGCCCATAGTATCCTTCAATTAAAATAAAAATAAGAGATTAGATTACTTAATCTCGACTGTACCGCC
>CAYGNV010000027.1:0-18062 GCA_964351355.1 uncultured Smithella sp. | reverse complement strand
AGCAATATTTTCAATGATATTATTTTTCAAACGGGGTAATTTGGACAGCAGTGAGTCGGAGTATCAGAGTAATTGATAAGACATTGCTTTTAGTTTTCGGCAGCATAGGAAACGGAGTCTTGTGTGTCAAGAATATTCTGCCACAAAATGTGGGGTCTTTTCTGCTGGCCGCGTTGGGTATTTTGCGGTTGCGGTGACACGTTGCGCTTCCTGCGGGCGTTTGAGGAACATTCATTTTTCGATCACCCGTTTTATTAGACACGGTAATCAGATTGCAGAAAGTCTTCCTTCCATTAAGTTCCCTTGAGGCAATTCGGTGCCTCATGCCAGGCAAGTGTTTCGGGCACATCAGGAATGGCGGTGATTTACCGCAGCTTTCTTCAAGCGATCGTTGATGGCCGCGCCTAATCCGCTGTTCGGGGCGCGTTGGGCAACGATGAGGCCAAGACCCATCGCGTCAAGTTTTCTCATGACTTGATAAAGATTGGCCGCCGCTTCTTTCAAATCGCCGTGTGGACTCAAGACATAGGTCGGAGATTGAAAACATACAGCGGAATTTTGAAAGAGGATCACGCCGACGTCAGGCCGATTGGCGTAAGGCTCCACATCATCAACTAAAAGCAGTTGCGTGGCGGGTGCGTAGTGCGAAGACATCATCCCCGGACTTTCAAAACGTTTACCGGCTTTGTTTTGGGGATGAAAAATTTCTATGGCCTTTGTAATTTCGACAATTTCCTCCTGACTGACGCCGCCGGGACGCAAAAGAAGAGGCGTGTCGCCGACAAGAGACAAAACAGTCGATTCAATTCCCACGCGGCATGCGCCGCCGTCGATCAAAACGTCATACCCTCCGCGCAGCTGGTCTTCGACATGCCGGGCGGTGGTCGGGCTTGTCCGGCCGAAAGCATTGGCGCTGGGCGCCGCAATGGGGCAGCCGGAAAGGGCGATCAACTCGCGCGCCCATGGATTGGCCGGCATTCTTACTGCCACCGTAGGATTTCCCGCCGTAACGATGTCAGGTACAATATCGGCTTTAGGCAAAACCAGGGTCAACGGGCCCGGCCAGAATCTTTCCATCAGTCTCTTGGCTGTTTTGGAAATATGCGTCACCAGAGGCTGTATCTGCCTTTGTTCTGAAACGTGGACAATCAATGGGTTATGCAGAGGCCGTCGTTTGACCTCGAAAATGCGTGCCACTGCCTCCGGATTGAAAGCATCCGCGCCCAGACCGTAAACGGTTTCTGTGGGAAAAGCCACCAGGCCGCCCCGGCGGATCGCTTCCGCTCCGATTTTGACGGCGTGGGACATATCTTGGGCTGCCCGCGGATGTTGAAGAATCCAATGTGCAGCGTCGCCAATCGTGTGGAACGCCAGTCTGTCCGGCGATAGTTCATGGAAGTGCTGTCGTCCGTGTCCTGTCAGCACATAAAGGCCAAATGCGCCGGCCGCGTCGCCGGTCAATACGTCGTGAGGATGATCTCCGATCATGAAAGATTGATTCAGATCCAGCTGATAGTCTTTGGATGCTTGCAGAAGAAAGGCCGGGTTGGGTTTGATGCATTGACAGCCATCGCCTCTGGCGTGAGGGCAGACATACCACTGTGTGATGCGGACGCCCTCTTTTACCAGCAGTTCATCCATGGTTTTGTTGACGGCTTCGACCTGTGAAGCGCTCACCTGGCCATTGGCAATGCCGGGCTGGTTGGTGACCACAAACAGAAGATATTTTTTCTGGAGTTGTCGTAATGCGTCAACCGTATCCGGGTAAAGCCGGATGTCACAGGAGTTGCTCAAAACGCCGACGTCTTCAATCAACGTTCCGTCACGATCCAGAAAAATAGCTGATCTGTGATGATTCATAACAGAGTCACTATCGCAAACGGCTTACCGGGCATAATATGCCTGTAGAGAATTCACAGGCAATTCGCCCTGTTTCAATCTTTCGATTGCCCGGCACATGGCCTGCGCGCCTGCCATGCTTGTTGTATAGGGAATATTAAAACTCAGCGCCGCCTGGCGAATCGCAAATCCGTCTCTGGATGGGCTGCGGCCGTAACCGGTATTCACAATCACCTGTACGGCTTTATTCTTGATGAAGTCAACAATGTGCGGTCTGCCCGAAGAAACCTTATGGACGCTTTGACAGGGGATGCCGCGCTCATTCAAAAAAAGTGCGGTTCCCTGTGTGGCCAATAGATGGAAGCCCAGGGATTGAAACGAATCGGCAATGTCGATGGCTGCGGGCTTGTCTTTATCCGCGACACTGATGAACACGGCGCCGGCAACAGGAAGCCTCTGGCCGACACCTAACTGTGCTTTGGCGTAGGCCGATCCAAAGTCATCGGCAATGCCCATGACTTCGCCTGTGGATTTCATTTCCGGACCCAAAAGCACGTCCGCGCCGGGAAACTTTTTAAAAGGCAGCGCGGATTCTTTCACGCTGACATGCGTGGGAAAAGGCAAATCGCCATCAAATCCCAACTCGGCGAGCGACTGGCCCAACATGACTTTTGTGGCCAGTTTGGCCAGCGGAACCCCCGTGGCTTTGCTGACAAAGGGCGAGGTGCGTGATGCGCGGGGATTAACCTCCAGTACATACAGCTTGCCTTCCCGGATGGCATACTGGACATTCATCAGGCCGATCACCTGTAACTCGGTTGCCATGGCCTTGGTTGCGCTGATAATTTCGGCGATCATTTCCGGGCCGATACTCTGCGGAGGAAGAACGCACGCCGAATCGCCGGAATGAACACCGGCTGCCTCGATATGCTCCATGATGCCGCCGATCAGGGTGGTTTTTCCATCCGATACAGCGTCCACATCCACTTCCAGCGCGTCCGCTAGAAACTTGTCGATGAGCACCGGGTGACCCGGAGACGCTTCCAGCGCAAGTTTGATAAACGTTTCGAGTTCGCTGGGGTCATACACAATTTTCATGGCGCGGCCACCGAGCACAAAGGAGGGGCGCACGATAACCGGATAACCGATGGCCGCCGCGGCAAGGGCGGCTTCACCAATGGTTAAGGCGGTGTCATTTTCGGGCTGCGTCAACCCCAGTTTTTTCAACATGCCCTGGAACAGCGCGCGATCCTCTGCCTTGCTGATATTTTCCGGATGCGTGCCGAGAATGGGGACGCCGGCCAGGTGCAGCGGCATGCACAGATTCAGCGGCGTCTGTCCTCCGAACTGGACAATGACGCCCATGGGTTTTTCCACTTCCACAATGTGCAGAACGTCCTCTTTCGTTAACGGCTCGAAATAGAGCTTGTCGGACGTGTCATAATCAGTGCTCACGGTTTCCGGATTGCTGTTGACCATGATGCTTTCGATGCCTTCTTCGGCCAGCGCGAAAGCGGCGTGAACACAGCAATAGTCAAATTCGATTCCCTGACCGATCCGGTTGGGTCCGCCGCCGATGATCATCACTTTTTTCCTGTCGGTGATTCTGGCCTCGCATTCCGACTCGTAGGTGGAGTAATAATATGGCGTGCAGGCTTCAAATTCAGCGGCGCAGGTGTCCACGATCTTGTAGGTTGGACGGATGCCCAGCGCCTTGCGGTGAGACGCAATGCCGTCTTCGGTGTCGCCTATAAGGTGTGCGATCTGTCGGTCTGAAAATCCCCAGGATTTGGCCTGTTTCAGGATGTCCGGGGCCAGGGGTTTTGGCGCTTTGGCTATTTCCTGCTCCAGTGAAACGATCTGTTGAATTTGATTTAAGAACCACGGATCAATCCAGGTCAGATCATGGATTTTCTCCACAGTCATTCCGGCTAAAAAAGCGTGACGCAGATAAAAAATACGCAGGGAATTGGGCGTGGTCAGCTTTTGTTTGATTTCCTCTAAACTGAAAGTTTGGTTTGAACGTCCATCGGCACCCAGACCGAAATGTCCGGTTTCCAGCGACCGCAGACATTTCTGCAACGCTTCTTTGAAGGTTCTGCCCAGGGCCATGGCCTCGCCGACCGATTTCATGGCGGTGGTCAATTCATCGCGGGCTTCCGGAAACTTCTCAAACGTAAATCGCGGCGTCTTCACGACGCAATAGTCCAGCGCGGGTTCGAAGGCGGCCATCGTTTGTCCGGTGATATCGTTTTTGATTTCATCGAGGGTGTAGCCTACGGCCAAAAGCGCGGCGATTTTGGCAATGGGGAACCCGGTGGCCTTGGACGCGAGCGCCGAACTACGGGACACGCGCGGATTCATTTCTACGACAATCATCTCTCCGTTTTGAGGATTTACGGCGAACTGCACATTGGAGCCGCCTGTCGCCACGCCGATCTCGCGCATGATGGCGATGGCGGCGTCCCGCATCTTCTGGTATTCGTGGTCGGAAAGCGTTTGAGCGGGCGCAACGGTAATGCTGTCGCCGGTGTGCACGCCCATCGGATCTAAATTTTCAATGGAGCAGATGATCACCACATTGTCATTTTTATCCCGCATGACTTCCAGCTCATATTCTTTCCAGCCGATAACCGATTCTTCGACAAGCACCTGTCCGATCAGACTGGCGTGCAGTCCGCCGGCCGCGATGGTGTCCAGGTCTTCAGGATTGTAGGCTATGCCGCCGCCGGTGCCCCCCAGCGTGAAGGCCGGGCGGATAATGATGGGGAAGCCAAGCTCACTGGCGGCTTTCTGTGCTTCCGGCAGAGTTGTGGCGATGCGGCTTTCGGCCATCCGCAGTCCGATCTTCGACATGGCCTGACGGAAAAGCTCGCGGTCTTCGGCCTTGTGGATGGCATCCAGAGACGCGCCGATGAGTTCGACATTAAAAGTGCTCAAAACACCCATTCTGTCGAGTTCAATGGCGGCATTGAGGCCGGTCTGTCCGCCCAGTGTGGGCAGCAGGGCGTCGGGGCGTTCTTTGGCGATGATGGCCGCCACCACGTCCGGCGTCACCGGCTCGATATATGTGTGGTCGGCCATTCCAGGATCGGTCATGATGGTGGCGGGATTGCTGTTGACCAGCACCACCTCGTAGCCTTCTGCTTTCAGGGCCTTGCAGGCCTGGGTGCCGGAGTAGTCAAACTCGCAGCCCTGGCCGATAACGATGGGTCCCGCGCCGATGATCAGAATTTTACGTATGTCGTCTCGTCGGGGCATCGCTACTCTTCGATAACGTCGGATGAACACGCGCCTGCGGCAATCAAAGCGTTCCAGTCGGTGTCGATTTGTGCTTGCGATTGCTCAATGATCCATTCATTTTCTTTCTGGAACAGATGGGCAAACCGACCCTGAGGCTTCAGAAACTCTGTCAACGGACGTTTTTCCTTCGGGATATACGTCACACGGGTCTTTCCGTTTTCCATTTCGAAAAGCGGCCAGTAGCAGGTGTTCACCGCCAGGCGCGACAGGGTGATGGCGTCGTTGGATTTCGAGCGCCAGCCGCGATGGCAGGGCGACAGGATGTTGATGAACTTGGGTCCTTTAATCGACATGGCTTTCTGAATCTTGCGCATCAAGTCCAGATGATGACTGGGCGAGGCCTGGGCCACATAAGGGATGTTGTGGGCGGCCATGATCCGGGTAATGTCTTTGCGTTGATGGATCTTGCCCGGCACCACGCTGCCGGCGGGCGAGGTTGTTGTTGAAGCGCCAAACGGCGTCGCGCTGGAGCGCTGGATGCCCGTGTTCATGTAAGCGCCGTTATCGTAGCAGATATAAAGCATATCGTGCCCGCGTTCCAGTGCGCCGGAGAGGCTCTGGAAGCCGATGTCATAGGTGCCGCCGTCGCCGGCAAACACGACAAAGGAAATATCCTCGGAAATCTTTCCCCGCTTTTTCAGGGAGCGGTACATGGTTTCCACGCCGGCCATTGTCGCGGCGGCGTTTTCAAAGGCCGAATGGATCCAGGGTATTTTCCAGGATGTATAATCGGAAATGCAGGTGGTGACTTCCAGGCAGCCGGTCGGCGAGCAAGCCACCACGGGCTTGTCGATGGCAAGCATGACCATCTTGACGACGATGGCCGCGCCGCAGCCCTGGCACATTCGGTGCCCCTGAGCCAGCAAAATTTCTTTTTTCGACAAATCTTTTATTTTAAGTGAAGATGGCATATGTCTCCTTTTCTTGGATGCGCCTGCCGGGCACAACCCGGGCAGCGTCAAAGTTTATTTTCGCAAACTGATATATTTCTTGGGGATAATTTCTATCTTTTTCGCCGCAATATCCATCATCTCGTTAATGACACCGGAGACGTGTTCCGGCATAAAATCGCGTCCGCCCAGCCCGTAAATTCTATTGATCAAAACGGGTTTTTGATTGCAGTGATAGAGGCTGGTCGCGATTTCGACAAAAAGCGGCGCGTGTGCTCCAAAGGAATCCGATCGATCCAGGATGCAGATCACTTTCAGGTGAGAAAGCGCCGCCGCAATCTGGTTGTAGGGAAAAGGCCGGAAAAGCCTGGGTTTGAGAAGACCAATCTTGATCCCGTCGTGGCGCGCTTCGTCGATCATATCCTTGCAGGTGCCGGCGGCTGAGTTTAAAATCACGATGCCGATCTCCGCATCCTCCAGCTTGTAGGTTTCAAAAAAACCGTAACGCCGGCCCGATATATTCTCGAATTCCGAGGCCACATCACGAGCGACGTCAAAGACTTCGCCCATAATTTCATTTTGCGCGTTTTTATATTCGTGATACTGGTCGGTGACGATGAGCGGTCCGTAGCTGACGGGATGGCTGACATCCAGGAGAGCCTCGTACGCCGTGAACTTCATCGCAAACTTTTTGACGACGTCGTCGGCCAGAAACTCCATGACCCCAAGGGAATGGCTGATGATAAATCCGTCCAGGCAGACCATGACCGGCAGGCGGATATCTTTGTGTTCCGCGATGCGGAAAGCCATGATCAGGTTATCATAGGCCTCCTGGGCGTTTTCCGACCACAGTTGAATCCAGCCCGAATCTCTTGCCCCCATGGCGTCGGAGTGGTCGCAGTGAATGTTGAGCGGCGCGGAGAGCGCGCGGTTGATTACCGGCATGACGATGGGGCATCGCATACCCGAGGCCACGTAGAGCATCTCCCACATGAGCGCGAGGCCGGGACCGCTGGTGGCGGTGGCCACGCGTCCGCCGGCCGCCGACGCGCCGATGCAGGCGCTCATGGCGCTGTGCTCGCTTTCCACAAGCATCAGTTCCGTGTCCACCAGACCGTCGGCGACAAATTCCGAAAAACGCTGCATCATATCGGTCTGCGGCGTGATCGGGTAGGCCGCGCAGACGTCTGGGTTGATCTGCCTTAAGGCTTCCGCCAGAGCTTCATTTCCGGTTACGGCTATCTTCTTTTTCATTTTCATTCTTTTTCCTCCTTGCGCATCCGGATCGCTTTTTGTCCCTTTTTTCCGGGGCATTCCAAGGCGCAGATGCCGCAACCCTTGCAATAGTCCATATCAAAACCTTCAACTTTCCCGTAGCGGACGATGACGGACATGTCCGGGCAGTAAAGCCAGCACAGCAGGCAATCGCTGCAATTTTCCCTGATCAGCACAGGTTCCATCGACCGCCAGTTTCCGGTCTTTAAAGCAACGGAATTGCCCGGGCTGGTGATCACGGGCCGGCAGTTTGATCGATCAATAATTTTTGTTTTCATATTTCGGTCACCTCATTCCAGCTTCTTCTGACGGCTTCCACATTTCCGTCGACCACTTTTTTGGAGAATTTTTTACCGAAACTTTTTTCGACGTCTTCGAGCAGCGCGTCCAGATCGACCAGCCCGGATATTTTCCCCAACGCGCCGACCATGGAAGAGTTCGGGAAAGGCTGGCCGAAGCATTCCAGTGCGATGCCGGAGGCGTCAAGGCAGTAGAGCTTCTGTTTGGGTTTCAGTTGAAGCTTCTTTTTGATGATGGCGTGGTTTTTGTCCGTGTTGACGAGAAAGAGTCCCTCGTTGCACATGCCGGCGGATACATCCACGCCGTTGAGCAGGCTGGCGTCAACGATGGCAACAATGTCGGGGTTGGATACAGGACAATGCCGCTGCAGCTTGGTTTGGCTGATGCGATTATAAGCCTGTAAGGGTGCGCCGGCTCGTTCCGGCCCGTATTCGGGAAACGCCTGGACATGTCGTCCGCTGTGCAGACAGGCGTTAGCGAAGGTTTTCGCTGCGGTGACGGTTCCCTGTCCGCCTCTTCCATGCCACCGAATTTCAACAGTTCTGAGCATATTGTTCTCCTTTTCTTATATGTGAATTGCTTTCATTGTATCATAAAATTCCGAAAACAGGTTAGCCGCATCATGGGGACCCGGCGCCGCCTCGGGATGATATTGCACGGCGGTCAAAGGCAATCGCCTGTGACGAAATCCTTCCACGGTGCGATCATTCAGATTCAGGTGCGTGATTTCGATATCACTCCGATTCAGGCTTTCCGCGTCAACCGCGAATCCATGATTCTGCGACGTGATGTCCACCTTGCCGGTGACCATGTTGATGACCGGTTGATTGCCGCCGCGGTGGCCGAATTTCAGTTTGTAGGTTTTGCCGCCAAGCGCCAGGGCCATGAGCTGGTGCCCCAGGCAAATTCCAAATATGGGGCGAAAACCGATTAAATCCCTGATGGTCTTCACGGCGTTAATAGCCGGTTCGGGGTCGCCGGGGCCGTTGGATAATAAAATGCCGTCGGGATTGAGCGAACGCACAAGATCCGCGTCAGCCGAGGCGGGCAGAACAACAATCTCGCAGCCGACAGCTTCAAGACAGCGCAGGATATTGTGTTTGACGCCGAAATCGATGACAACAACCGGGGTCTTATGCCCGCTGTGCCGCCAGACGTTGCGGTCGATTGAGCCGTCGGCTTCGATGTCCAGTGTTTTTTGTCCATCGCTGAAACGATACGGCATTTTCGAGGAGGCGGCGCCGGTCAGGTCGAGTCCGGCCATCCGGGGGATTTGTCGCGCTCTGTCAGCAAGCGTAGGACCGTCCTGGTTTCTGGTAGAAATGAACGCCCGCATGGCGCCCGCGTTGCGAATATGCAACGTTAAAGCCCTCGTATCCAGCGCTTCGACGCCCATGACGTCATGCCGGATGAGAAAATCAGCAAGGGTCTCTTTCGCACGGTGGTTGCTGGGCCAGGCTTGATACTCTTTGACTAAAATAGCCTGCGCATGGATGCGATCCGATTCCATGTCGAAGGCGTTCACGCCGTAGTTTCCGATCAGGGGGTACGTCATCGTAACCATTTGACCCGTGTAAGACGGGTCGGTGAGGATTTCCTGATAACCGGTCATGGACGTATTGAAGACAATCTCGCCTGCGGCTTCTCCGTGTCCGGTAAACGACCGGCAGTGGAAAGTTCTTCCGTCTTCCAAGGCAAGCACAGCCGGAATTTTATTTTTTAAATGCCTGTTTTCCATCATGAATTCAACCTAACAGCCTCGATACGATCATCAGCAGTTCGCGGCTTTCTCAATGCCTAACATGAATGCTTTTAAATTCATATCTGTAAATTGTTTCTTCGTTTTCTCGCGGATAATCCGCTCCAGCAATTCCGGGGCCAGAGCGATGGCGCCGCTTTGGGCCAGCGCGCCCAGCATCACCATATTCAGGGTCAGGGATGAACCAGCTTGTAACGCCAGCGATGTGGCGTCGAAGGCAATCACCTTCTTCACCCGTTCGGACATTAATCTCATGGCGTGATCAACATCAGGGTATTGGTCTTTTCCCAGAGCCACGGTAAAGGGCGGCAAAGGCTTCACATTGGTGATGACCACCGAGTTTGCGCCGCACTTTTTTGCGGCACGGAGGGTTTCAGAAGGTTCGAAGCCCATCAGGACGTCCGCGGTGCCGTCGGAAATGCAGTAACCGTTTCCGTCGCCCAGGAGCATCATGGACTCCACCACGCCGCCGCGCTGCGCCATGCCGTGGAATTCAGACATGCGCACATCGATTCCTGCGGCAACGGCCGCCTCGCCCAGCACACGCGACGCGAGAATATTGCCCTGACCGCCTACCGCTACAATCAAGATACGGGTTGTTTTCATGAGGACACCTCTTTTTTGGATATTGGCAGGATGGCTTTTTCCGGACATAACTGTGAACACAAAGCGCAGCCGGTGCAGCGATCCGCGTCGATTTCAAGGCCTTGATCGCCGACATAGAAAGCGGGGCAGGCCACCTTGTTCACGCAGTCGCGTGAATTATTACACTTGTCATGGTTAATGAAAAAAGGTTTTTTAGGCTTATAATCAGGAAGCATCCGGTCATAAAGTGGACAAGACGCCCTGGCAATCAGCACGGAAACGCCCTTGTATGCGGCGAGTTCCTTTGCCGCTTCAACGGTCTTGCGATACTGAAAGGGATTGACGGTAATAACTTTTTTTACGCCCAGACCGGCAACGGTTTGCTCAATGGATACCTGGGTGAGAGGCAGGCCCAGATGACCGATATTCGCGCCCGGGTGAGGCTGGTGTCCGGTCATGGCCGTGGTCTCGTTGTCCAGGATCACCAGGGTGAAGTTGTGGTTGTTGTAAACGGCGCTGGCCAGCGGGGAAAGACCGGAGTGGAAAAATGTGGAATCGCCGATGAAAGCGACCACTTTGCGGCCTGTGGCGATAGCGAATCCGCCGGCCGTACCCAGGCCCGCGCCCATCGCAATGAGAAAGTCGCCCATGCTCAAGGGTGGCAGCAAGCCGAGCGTGTAACAGCCGATATCCGTGGGGTAGATCGCCTCGTCGCCGAAAACTTCGCGCACCGCCACGTAGGTTGCCCGATGGGGACAGCCGGCGCATAAATTAGGCGGTCTCGGCGGCGCCGTCGGCAAATCAGCGGTTTTTATGGGAAGGCTCTGTTCATAGGGAACTTCAAAATAAGACGCAATCACTTTGGTCACCTCTGCCGGATCAAACTCGTAGAGCCTGGAAAAAAATTCTTTTCCCTTGCCGCGCACGGGCAGCGTCAGCCCGGCTTTCTGGGCACAGTTTCTGACCGCCTCTTCAATATAGGGTTCACTTTCTTCAACAATAAGCGCCTTTTCACACCCTTGCAGAAAATTACTGGTCAGCTCGTCGGGAAAGGGGTGCGAAAACCCTATGCGCAGAATCCGGCAACGATCGGCAATGCCCAGTTGCTGCACTGCGTCTCTGACGTAACCGTAACTCACGCCGTTGCAGATGATGCCAAGCTTGCCGCTGCCGGAAATGATATTCCAACTGCTTTGATTGGAGATGACGGCGGTTTTTTCCATTTTGTCCAGCAACTTCGGGTGAAGATTGCGGGATACGGAGGGGATGCAGACGTAAGAAAAGGGATCCTTGATGAAGGAGCCTTTTGTTTTCCTTTCCGGCAGGGCGCCCAGTGTCACGACGCCGCTGGCGTGGTTGATGCGTGTGGTCGTGCGCAAAATGACCGGAAGCTTTAGTTTTTCTGACAGTTCAAAAGCGTATTTGGTCATTTCCTTGGCCTCGCCCACAGAGGACGGCTCCAGCATGGGGAGGTTGCCCAGTTTGGCGTAGTAACGGCTGTCCTGCTCGTTCTGACTGGAAAACATAAAGGGATCGTCGGCGGCCACCAGCACCAGGGATCCGGTAATGCCGGTATAGGCCAGTGTCATCAGGGCGTCGGAGGCGACGTTGACCCCGACATGTTTCATGCTGACCATGGTCTTGAGTCCGCACATGGCGGCGCCTGCCGCCACTTCGAGGGCTACTTTCTCGTTGGCGCTGTATTCGAAATACAAGTCGCTTTCCTGGGATATCTGAAAAAACTGCAGGGCGATCTCCGAAGACGGCGTCCCCGGATAAGCTGCGGCAAAGGCAACGCCCGCCTCCAGCGCCCCACGGGCGATGGCTTCATTTCCAAGCAGCAAAACCTTGTGACCGACTTGACTGTTAAGCAATGGATGAGTCATTTTTTATATCCTTTCAAATATCAAATTTCATCAAAATATCTCCCACCTCTACGATCTGTCCGGAGGCAACGCACACCTCCGTGACAATGCCGTCAACAGGAGATGCTACGCCGCTTTCCATTTTCATGGATTCGAGCAGGATCAGGTTCTGGCCCCTAAATACACTATCCCCTTTGTTGACCAGGACATCCAATACCATGCCGGGCATAGGGCAGTAAAGCTGATTTTGCTGCGTTTTTTCTGTTCTTTGCGGCATGTAGTGCATCAGGAAATATTCCCTGGGTGTCATTACGTCAAAAAGCCTTGTGATGCCGCTGAATGCAACACGCAGGAAAGGCGGTTCCACCATGATGCGGAAACGGCGTGTCCGGCCGTTAATCTGAAGTTTGAGTCTGCGCCGGTAGAGTTCAAACGGCGGTGTTTCCACCTCGTAGTTTTGACCGTTAACCTGAAATGTCCAGAGACTTTCCTTGAGCGTTCCGGAAAGCCGCACGTCAAAGATGTCGTCATCGGACTTTACCTTGTAGCGGCTGGTTATCGGTTTCGGCTTGACCAAACCGATGCTCGAGGCAATCGGCCGGAGGGATTCACGCACGGCAATGACGCGGACGTGGTGGATCATGGTGGCGGCAAGCGCGGTGAGCGCGAGATGTTCGGGATCCTGCGGTGTTTTTTGCCTGGCGCCATTAAAATGTTCTGTAATAAATCCCGTGCTGAGTTCGCCTTTGGCAAAGTCGGGCTGGCACAGAATGGCGTTGACGAAATCCAGATTGTTGACGACCCCTTCGATGTGATATCCGTTTAGCGCTTCGATGAGCGCGATGCGCGCTTCCTCGCGTGTTTTTCCGAAAGCGATGACCTTGGACAGAAGCGAATCGTAGTGAATCCCGATTTTTGATCCCATCTGGACTGCGCTGTCCACACGGATATTATGTCCCTGCGGCTCGGCGTATCGGGTGATCATTCCGGTTGCGGGCAAAAAGAACCTGTCGGGATCTTCGGAGCAGATGCGCGCTTCAATTGCCCATCCGTTGAAGGCAATATTATCCTGGGTGAAAGGCAGAGCTTCTCCGGCTGCGATAAGCAGCTGAAGCTCGACGAGATCCATGCCCGTGACGGCCTCCGTCACGGGGTGTTCCACCTGCAGGCGGGTGTTCATCTCCAGAAAGTAGAAGACGCCGTTTGTGTCCAGAATAAATTCCACCGTGCCTGCGTTGATATAGCCGGCTTTGCGAGCCAGGTCGCAGGCGGAGCGGCAGATGGCGCGCCGGATTTCGACAGACAGGGCAGGGGCGGGCGATTCTTCGATAATTTTCTGGTACCGCCGTTGAATGGAGCATTCCCGTTCGCCCAGATGAATGATGTTGCCGTGCGTGTCGGCCAGAATCTGGACTTCGATATGGCGGGGTCTTTCGATATAGCGTTCAATGAAAATCCGGTTGTCGCAGAAGGCCTTGCGGGTTTCCTGGCGACAGGCGGTAAGCGACTTTTCCACTTCGGCAGGGTTGCGGACAATGCGCATGCCTTTTCCCCCGCCTCCCGCGGCCGGTTTGAACAAAAAAGGGTAGCCGATGCTTTCCGCCAGCGCCAGCGCCTCATCTTCATCCACAATGGCGTCCATGGGACCGGGGATGACGGGAACCCCCGCTTCGATGGCCAGTTCCTTGGCGGCGATTTTATCGCCCATCAGGGAGATGACTTCCGCCGGCGGACCGATGAAGATCAGTCCGGCGGCCGCGACCTGGCGGGCGAATCTGGCGTTTTCAGATAGAAAGCCGTAGCCGGGATGAATGGCCCGGCAGCCGGTTGAAACCGCGGCGTCAATGAGTTTTTTTGCGTCAAGATACGATTCGCGGGCGGATGACGATCCGATGTAAACGGCCTCGTCGGCCAGTTGTCTGTGCAGGCTGTGACGGTCGGCGTCGGAGTAAACCACAACGGTGGCGATGTTCAGTCGCTTGCAGGTCCGGATGATGCGAACGGCTATTTCGCCGCGGTTAGCGATGAGAATTTTATCGATCATGGGTTTTTTCATAAGGGTATGTTTCCATGTTTGCGCTTCGGGCCTCCGACGGTTTTCCCTTCCAGCATGCGCAGCGAGCGGATGAGGTGACGCCGCGTGTCCCGGGGGTAAATCACATCATCAATATATCCGCGTTTAGCGGCCAGGAATGGATTGACGTAGTTTTTCCGGTACTGGGTCATCTTTTCGTTCAATGCGGCTTCCGGGTCGGCCGCTGCCTGTATTTCCCGGCGGTGGATCAATTCCACCGCGCCCTTGGGTCCCATCACGGCGATTTCCGCCGTCGGCCAGGCATAATTGACGTCGGCGTGAATGTGCTTGGAGTTCATCACCAGATAGGCCCCTCCATAGGCTTTGCGGACAATGACACTCAAACGCGGCACGGTCGCTTCTGTGAAGGCGTAGAGCAGCTTGGCCCCGTGGCGGATGATGCCGCCGTGTTCCTGCTGAGGGCCTGGCATGAATCCCGGCACATCGACCAGCGTGACGAGCGGAATATTGAAGGAATCGCAGAAGCGGACAAAACGTCCGGCTTTGACGGACGCGTCGTTGTCGAGCACGCCCGCCAGCACGGCTGGTTGATTGGCCACAAGTCCCACGGTTTGCCCTCCCAGGCGGCCGAAACCGCAGATGATGTTCCGGGCATATCCGGCGTGCACTTCCATGAATTCCGCCCCGTCGAGGATACTGTAAATCAGCATATTCATGTCATAGGTTTCCTGAGGGTTATCCGGGATGAGGTAGTCCAGAGACGCATCAACGCGGTCTACGGGGTCCAGAAGATCCAGATGCGGGGGATTTTGTGTCCGGTTGGACGGCAGATAACTGATCAGACGCCGCACGTCGCGCAGGCACAGAATGTCATTGGACGAGACGAAATGAGCGACGCCGCTTTTTTCCGCGTGGATATGGGCGCCGCCGAGTTCTTCAGAGGTGATGTCCTGATGCGTCACGGTTTTAACAATTTTGGGACCGGTGACGAACATGAAGGAGGATTCCCGCACCATGAAGACAAAATCCGTGATCGACGGGCTGTAAACCGCGCCGCCCGCGCAGGGGCCCATGATGCAGGAAATCTGCGGCACCACGCCGCTGGCCCGGACATTGCGGTGAAATATTTCGCCATAGGCGGCCAGGGCGTCAACGCCTTCCTGGACGCGTGCGCCGCCGGAGTCGTTGAGGCCGATAATGGGTACACCAACTTTGACGGCCATGTCCATCACTTTGCAGATTTTCTGGGAATGGGCCTCTCCCATCGAGCCGCCGATGACGGTGAAGTCCTGGCTGAAGATGAAGACTTGCCGCCCATCGATGGTCCCGTGCCCCGTGACGACACCGTCCCCGGCGTAACTGGGTTCGTTGCCAGCAATGCCGCCCCTGCCTCTCTTTAAAACGTCTAGTTCTTCGAAGGAGCTCTCATCAAGCAGCAGATCGATGCGCTCGCGCGCAGTCAGCTTGCCCAGGCTGTGCTGAAACTCCTTCTTTTCTCTTCCGCCCGCTTCAAAGGATTCTTCGCGAAGCCGGTCGAGTGTTTCCAATGTTTCATGATATGTGTCGATCATTGTCTTTCCTTTTGAAATTAAAAAGGCTGAAAACTGTTTCGTGGAAACAATTTCCAGCCTCACGTTTCTTTCGCATTCCTTGTCGATCACAGAATGGACAAGGAACCCGTTCAAACTCTCTGGCTTTGTTCGCTGACGCTGTTCATCACAAGCAACCCGTTTGTTTAGAATTGCCCTTGCTGAGCTATAGTCAGATCAATACCCACGCTGTTTATTAAATAGTTGCTTCCTTGTCAAGATAAATGATTAACAGGAAGTTACTTCCTCATGGTTACCGGCGGAACCCCGCCCTGTCTATGTAAGGTTTCCTTTTATGGTTTACCCCTTTTTGCTACATCCCCCACACCAATAAACGGTACGGCTCCGGCGCCTGTTACCTGGGGAAGTATTCCATTCCATTTATCGATGGCTTTCATGTTGGCTTCAATCTTCCGCAGTTCGATCAAGTCCGGCGAAATGTTTGCTCTCTGCAATCGGAGCGACTCGGCTTCCGCCCGCGCGGTCGTGATCTTTTGTTCTGCTTCGATCTTGATCCTGTCGAGATCCCTTTTCGCTTTTAGAGCCAACTGTTCCGCTGTTTGTTTGGATTCGATGGCCTCGGTGAAAATCTTCGAGAAACTGAAGATCACAATGGAAAAGGCGTCAACGGCAATATTGTTGACGAGAAGCCTTTCCGTCAGAGCTACCCTCATTGCCTCGCTGACAGCCGGTCTCTTGGTGATAAGCTCCTCTGCCGAATACTTGGCGGTTACGGCCTTGACGACCTCCAGAATGGCGGGGTCAATGATGCGCTCCTTAAAATGGATACCGAGGCTCTGGTAAACAATATTAGCCCTATCTGGAACGACGTGATAATTCAAGGCCACGCGGGACGTAACATCCTGAAGATCTGACGAGGCTGCTGCCGCATCCGTCTCGGCCTTCTGAACTTTCACATCCATCAAGATAATTTCCTGCATCACCGGTATCCGAAAATGCAGACCTTCACCCAGAACCAGCTTTTGCACGGCGCCGAAATTAAGAACGATACCCCTTTGTCCCGCGCCGACCTGCGCCCATGGCCTTAAGAAAACAAAAACCAAAATGATAATCGCCAATATGATCATCACTTTTGCCGGCACTTTTTTTACGATAGACTCAAAGGCTTCTTTCGTCTTGTCAACGTCACTTTGCTGCATTTCGCACTACCTCCTCTTGCCAACTATGGCATTGTTATAATGTTATGATCCGCATAAATCAACTTCGTGAAAAAACGCTGAAGAGCTTGTCGAGACTGCCCTTGTCCATCTTCCCCACCATATCCAGTTCGCCCGCATCAAGCCAGATGCCTTCACATTCAGAACACTTATCCACCTTGATATTTTTATAGTCGATCTCCACAAGGTTCATACCGCATTTGGGGCATTTCATGTAATGCAGTTCTTTTTCTTTTACCCGCTGAGCGGCGGCAAGGTTTTTTTGGTTATCCTCTTGACTTTTTTTCAAACGCTCATATTCCTTGCGGGCAAAAAATTCTTCTTCCGTTTCACTTGGCTTAACTGGCATTTTTCATTTCCTCCTTAATTAAATTAAGTTTTTTATTTCATTGCCAAACGGCTTAGAAATAAAAAAAGCTGCTACTTGCTTCATTGAGTGGGTAGCAGCCTTATATTTCTTTCACATCTTTTATCCTGCGATAAAAGACCCGTTCAAACTCTCAGGCTTTATTTCCTGAATCCTTTCGCCGGAGACAATCCCGATATATTCTTCTTATCGTCTCAGTCGAACTGACCTCAGTTACTTTACTGAATATAGAATGTTTGTATTTTTGTCAAGATGTAAAAAGATGGTGTAAAAAGATGGTTGAGAAGAAAACAATATGTCCGGTCAATAAACTGCCAAATAGGCGGCAGGGGATAAAGTGGAAAGATTTCTATGAGCAGCATGCTTGTTTTAGTTTTTCTGCTTGAAATCCGGCGGATATTCCAGTGTGAAGATGATTACTCGTTCACCTGTCATTGTGCTGATGTCTGTGTGCAAGCTCATAATCTTTATGCCAAGAATGCTTTCCACAGCCGATTCTAAAAGAGGACGTCCCTGTTCTATTAGAGTGATGCGTATGCGCTTGATCAGTTCACGTCCATCCTTTCGGTCTGTAACGCTGGATAATTTCAACTCCGCAGGCGTTAGAACATTTTTCAGACGAACCAGAACCATATCATCGATGATATACGCCTTGGTTTCAAGGGGGCCGCGTCCCATGTATTCTTTCTCAAATTTGATTACAGCTTCGCAAATATCCGCCTCGATCTGTCCTTTTGTTTTATTCATAGATTGCTCATTTTCAATAAAAGTTACGTTTGTGAACTCCTTTCACAGTGACGTTTTTGTGTTTATTTCTATACCTCAGGGGGTGCCAGGTCAATGGATATTTCTTTTTTCCATTTCATTTTCAAAAGCCAGAAGTGCGGAAGGGAAGGGCGCGAGGCTGCGTTTGATAACGCCCTGCAGGAAAGAGATGGCCACACCATAGTTGGTGACCGGCACGCCGGCATCTTGGGCCTTGTGCAGCCGGTTGAGCATTTCCCGGCGGTTCATCATGCAGGCGCCGCAGTGCAGAATCAGTTTGTAATCCTTTAAATCAGCCGGATAGTCGCGACC
>CAYGNV010000026.1:12534-18073 GCA_964351355.1 uncultured Smithella sp. | reverse complement strand
TGAAAAGCATCGGGGAAAATGGGCGTGTCGGCGTCGGCGTCAAGCGTTTGGGGCTTCATGTAATACTCGCAAACGACCGTATAAACTTCTACTGCTGTGGGCCAAAGAGAAAGAGACTTGTCCGGCTTAACTGAAACAACTGTCGGCCTCCCGGTTTCAGTTCTGGACGATCCGTATAAATAGGCGTCCCTGAAGGCATCCCAGGGAATGTAACAAAGCTCCTGCTCGTCAACGACTCCGAGTGAGGTCTGATAGCACCTGAAGGAATCGCCTTTCCATGATCCAAGTTCAGGGATCGCCAAAACCACATCGGACGTTGAAAAGGTGAAATCTTCCCGCAAGAAATTCCAGTTTTCGTGAAGGAATTGAATATCCTCGTAGGCCGCGTCGATCCAATCCACTGCTTGCCTGAACTGCCCGGTCTGCGCAATGGTGGTTGACGGACCTGAAAACGAAATTCCTGCTTCCCGGCAAAATCGTTGAACGAGTTGGAGCTTGTTCATCGGGTTTCCTTATTGTTCGGCGTTTAACATTGCTTCAAGCCATGCTGCGCCTCTTGGGTTCGGATCGTGCAGCACTTCAAACGGGTAGGCAAGCGTCCGGCGCTCAACCATCGTAATCTGTGACAGGTCAGCCGGATTTCGTTGCTCCTGCCGGTAAGTCAATTTCGTGGCATGGGCCAGGGCTTCAACATACTTTCGCTTGACCGTGGACTTTTCGCCCCGGATCATCGGCATGTTGACGCCGTTTACCGATGGGGTTTCAACCATCAGCGCCCCTTCTTCGGCAGTGGGATGGACCCGGATTGTCACCAGTTCATTCATGAAGGCTTCAAGTTCAGCCTCTTGCCAGGTTCCCATGTTAAGTTCGGTGACGATCTCAACCGGCTCCGGTGAGCCGATCTCGGCCAGCGGTATATCCTTTTCTCCGGTAGTTATTGCAGCCTCGCGGGGTGCGGTTCCATATCTTGGCATTTGTTACCTCTTTGCAGGTTATGGGGGCAGTTACGCCCCCGGTTTGGTAATGGTTACGCCGTTAAAAACGGGGGGTCCGGCAGCATACAAAGATCGACATAGGTGTCGGTGATGAGAGCTGCGTTAAGGTTCGTTGTTCCGGCGGTAAAGGTTGTCGCGGCCCCGGTGTCCACCCGGATGTAACCAATCGGGCAGGTTCCGGCAGTCGGATCGGGAATCCTCAATACTTGCGTTCCTGCGGCCAAATCTGCGGCAAGGCAATCGGTTCCCTTGACGCTGGTCAATGCCCCTGCGGTACTTGCACAGATCAGGTAAATACAGGAGGAAAGCGCCACCTGTGCGGTAGCTGCGGTAAGCGGCTGATCCTGGCAGTCAGCCACATGATACAAAACGCCATTGATGGAAAAATCAATCCCGGCTCCGTTCGGTGCGGCAATGTCAAAGTCCTTGACATCTCCATTACCGATCTTTAACCCGGCTTTCGAAAGGCACATAGTTGCGCCCCGTACAACTTCATTCAGGTTATACATAGGTTCACCTCGATTCGATTAAGCGGCAAGCGTTAAAGCTGCCGGAGTGGTTGCAGTAAGCGCGGAAAGGCCCGTAACGGTTCCCACGGTGTCGATGTAAATTACGACTACGTTTTGAGCGTCAAGCGCGTCAGTGTCGGCAACAAAGGCAGAATCGGAATCAGTAACGATCATGGCCCCAATCATGGCTTTATTGGCCGGAACTGCTGGCATGAGCGCGAAAGCTGCGGCTGCGGTATCTGCTGCGGCTGTCATCGCGGAGGTCGTAATGGTTCCGGCACTGTCGATATACCAGCACCACATTCCGAACTTTCCTTGCGCCAGGGTTACAGCGGCCAGGGCAGACATTCCGGTTGCGGCAGGCTTATAAACAAGCGTTCCACCTGCAAGTGCAAAGAATGGCTTTGCTGCTTGCGCGGTTTTCTTTGCCCCTCCGCCGATTGCAAGGCCGGCAGGAGAAAGCATTCTGGTATTGAGCGTGGTTCGTGCAGCCGTAAGGTCAACTACGGCTGCGGCCAGTTCCGTTCTAAGCTCCGTCAAGTCTGCCAGGGCGGCATCGAGCATAAGTTTATGCTCTTTGGCGTCATGGTTGTTTGAAAGGGCTGCGATTCGTAATTTGATACTCTCGGTCATGGTTGACCCTCCTTTTAGCGGGTTATTTCACCCGCTGGTTATTACAGGTCAGTTACGCCGACTTCGATTCTGGTCATCCAGTTTTCATTCAGTCGCACCGGGGCATAGCGGAAATTGGCGCCCACAAAGCCGAACATTCCGGCAGGGTTCGCGTGGTTTTTGGTTTTGGCACTGATGATGGTCGGTGAAATGCCGGTATAGCCCTGCCCTTTAAGGCTGATGTGTCCCCAGGCATCTTCGGCCATGACCAGCATCGGGTACACGTCAACAGCGGCGGCACCAACGGACACCATGCCATTCAGAACGCCACTTCCACCGGCCAGGAACGGGGTGAACAGCGGGGATTCAATGAACCTGAAGCCGTTACATGCGCCATGCTCACGCTCATGAACGGGAGTAATGGCAGAGCCGTAATTCACGCGCTCAACATATTTGGGAAGGTTCTGAATGTCTGCGGTAACGTCCGTGTGGTGGAAAACAAGATAACTCGGTTCCACCGCGGCGGTTCCAAAGTCCGGCCCCGGAGCGATGGATTTCGTCACTTTCTTTGCCCGGTTGGTTGCCAGGGTACGGGCGGCTACCCGGAGGCGGTTCAGGGAAATGGGCGTATTCACGCCTACGCGGGTGGTTCCATTGGCATAAATAACGCTGGTCCCGCCCCTCAAAGCACCGTAACACACCAGTTCGGCAACTTCGCCCAGGGTGTCGCCGGTGAGTTTTCTCATATCTTCCGGGATGTCCTCTTCGTACATATCCTCGGCATCGGAACTGAATTTGAAGAGAACAACATACTGTTGCAGACGCGCGGTGACATCCGTGTAACTGATGCCATTGGCGGTCGGGGTTACGCCTTCAGATGCCAAGAAATTGGCTGCGGTGATCTGTGCCACGCCATTGGTTCCGGCATTGAAGGGCTGCATACGACGAAAAACCACGGTGTCGGTTTTCCGCAAAGGCTGTTGTTTCTGACTGCCGAACTTGCCAAGTACGGTGATCGTCTCGGCGTATTTCAGCATTTCCATTTCTGCCCGGATCAGATTCCGGGATGCTACGGTTCCATAAAGCTGGATTGTCATGGCTTTTTATCCTTTCTTCCAGACTTCGGCGGCGACTGATCTTCTCAGTTCGGCCTCGGTCATATCCGCCTCACTCTTTACAGGGGTGGGCGGTCTGCCTGAAAATGATTGCGCCTGCTTCAATCGCTGTTGTCTTGCTGCGGCAATATCCCCGGCTGATTTTTGTGGTTTGGCTGTGGCTTCCTTAAAGCGACTGATAATTGCGGTTGCATCGTCGGCTGTTGCGGCATTTGAAATAAACGCCTTGTAATCATCCGTTTGCTTTGCTACCCACGCGGCATAATCGGTGCTGGCAAGAACCTTTTCGTAATCCTGATGAACGGCCTTGATCATGGCGATTTCTGCCTTGCGTTCTGCAATTTCCAGCCTTTGAAGTAATTGACTTTGTTTTCCGTCTGTCTCTGATCTCAAAGCGGCAAGATCGGGGATCTCGGCCTTAATCTGTTTGACCACTTCGGCGCTTTGGGCGGCGAGTCGTCCATCTAAAGCCCTTCCCCATTCTGGATATTCCTCTTTGAGTTCTTCCCATGCCTTGCGGCTGCCCTCGGCTGCGGCGACTTCTGCTGGTGTCGGCGCTGATTCCGCTTGTTTGGCGGCCTGCTTTGCCTGGTGGAACTCATTTTGCAAAGAACCTATCCTGCGTTCTGCCTGTTTGAGCTGAAAAGCGATCTTGTCGAAGTCCTTGACCCTTGCAGCCATCGAAGTGAATTGATCTTTCAGGGCGGGATTTACCCCGGCCCACGGATCAACTTCTGTTTCAGTTTCGGCTTTGGCTCCCTGGACTTCTGCCGGCTGGTTCTCTGGTTCCGGCTGAGTGTCGGCTGCATCGGACTTGCCGGAAAACACTTCACCGGCGATTTCTGCCCGCAATGCGGCCTCGTCCTGCTCGTTCTGTTCGATATTCTCTTGTTCGGTGTCCATCTGTCTTTCCTTCTCCGGCTTTCGGCGGATGTGTTGTGGAGTGACTTTCGCCAGTCCGTGATTAATGTTTGATCAGGGCAATAAAAAAAGGGCGCGATAAGTGGGTAAGCACTTACCTGCGCCCTTTGGCTATTCTTGCGCCTTCGCTCAGTCTGGCCGGACCGATTGAAAGACCCTGATTTTTATTTCAAACTGTTACGTTATTTCATTTTGCATCCTTCAGCGCCAACAGTTCTTTCAGCGCCTTGATTCTGCCCCGCAATGCACACGTTTTCTCAAAGTCCAGTTTCGGCGAGTCGTTATGCGCTCTGGCTTTTGAAAGCTCTGACTGCGCCCAGGACTCGGTGGCTTGCCATGTTGGGGAGAAGGGGTCAATCATTTCTTCGCAAACATCTTTGTTATCCGGGTTATAAATGAATCGGGTTCTTTGTCGGACTGAAATACTGTAAAAATATACCCGTCACTTCCGACAACTGATATTTCCGAGAAGTCATCAGCTCGGTAAATATCCAATGAATCTTTACAGGAAACCGTCATCATTGCCCCAAAAACGGCGCACTTATCGAAGTCCCGGTATGTTACCGAATCTGGGGTGTCTTTTCTTACGAGTCGTAGCCGTCTGCCGTTAAACTGCTGAGGCTGATACCTGGAATAATAGGTTTCGCCACATAACGGACACGCTGCGTTGTATACATGCAGTAGTTCTGTCGGCGAAATTAATTCCGTATTCGGCTCATATAAACCGTGTTTATCACAATAGAATTTCATTTCTTCGCCGCCCTCACTGCTGATTTGGGCTTGCGTTTCGGCTTAACAACTGGCTCAATATCAAACGATATTACAGGCGTTGAAACGACCATATATTCGTCCATGTTTAGTTTCACGTCAGAAGTACCGTTTACGTCGCCTCCATACTTCGACTGAAGGTCTGCCAACTCCTGCTTTACCTTCGCAAGTTCAGCCTGAAGCCCGGTGATAACGAGTTTGTGGTTCATTCTTGATACGCCCTTCCGTCTGGTGCGTGCTGCGCTGGTTCGGTCGGAGGCTCGTCAACCTGTTTGGCCGCGATGGTTTTCATCCCCGAAAGCTCCTTCTGTGTCCGAAGTTCAGCAGACTTAATCGTCAATTGCGCCTTTATATCTTCGAGCTGCATCCCGGACGCCTGACTGAGTTCCATCATCTTAATCTCGCGCTCAATCATTTTGATGTTCATCTGGTGCTGTCTGTCAAGCTCGGCCTGCTGCGCTTTGAACTGGAACCCTGCGGCCTCAACCTCGCGCTTCAGTTCAATCTCCCGCATATCCGAATCCTGAACGAGTTTGGCCTTTTCCATTTCACCTTGCGCTCGCATCTGAGCAACCTGGATCTGGCCGGCTACACGCGGATCTTGACCGGCGCCGGGCTG
>CAYGNV010000026.1:0-12434 GCA_964351355.1 uncultured Smithella sp. | reverse complement strand
TTAACGCGCCCCCTTAAGGCCACGTTGTTCGCGTCAACCATGATATTGGTTGCGCCCAGGGTGTCGGGTGCTGATTCCTTCTCGCCCTGGAACAGCATTGGAAGGCTGGTTTCCATGTCGATGAATCGAAGCGTAAGCTCAATGACGGCCTGGAGCTCTTTCTGGTTGTTCTTTACCTGGAATTGCGCTACGGCTTTTCTTATATCGTCAATTTCGCCATTCGCTCTCCACAGGGACTTGCCGCCTATCCTCGGCTCGCCTTCCTCGCCCCACTCAATTCCTTCGCCGATAACCAACATAGACCCGGCAGAGTCGGCGCTGTTGTCCATCATGGCGCGCCAGGCGGCAGTAAGCACTCGGTCCCACCAGTACATCATGCGCGGTATTCCGATGCCCCACACTGAGCCGCTAACGGTTGTCCACTGGAAAAAATCGTAGGGAAGATCGCCGGTATCTAATGGATTTAATACGACCTTGATTGGCTTATCGTTCACGAATACCACACAGGCAGACAGCGCCATTGACACGTCATCGCCGGACAAGGAGCAATCAACGCCCATTGCCTTCAAATCATCACGGCTTACATCTCCGTTATATTCCCACCTTTCATAAAAACCGCCCATGCCGGCAACAGTGCGGGAAATCTGGAGCTGCTGTTTTGGTGTCAAATTGACTGTGGTCCTGATCGGTTCTTCGGCCAAAACCATCTTGATCTGATCTTCGAGATACCCGTCAACGCCGATAAGCGCCGCCAGTTCGCGCGGCAGGACTGTATCTCGTTCCCAAATATATGCAGCCCGTTGGATTTCTTCGCCACAATCAGGATCGGGGTAGACGTCCCACGGATCGACGCGCCTCAGTTCGGGCTTAAATTCTTCGATTGCCTGAACCACAAAAACACTGCCGGTTTCATCTTCCTGCTTCTGCCAGGACTTCTTAATGCGCTTGACTACGTTCGGCCCCTTAATGACGCCCGTACCGAGTTTGATTGCATCCCACGCGGCCTTTCGGCATTCTCCGTTCCAGCTACATTCATTTAACTGGTCGTCAATCTCCGTTTCCATTGCCAACATGCGCTTTTTGGCCTCGTCCATCTCATTTTTGGCAATGTCGCTAATTCTGGCCGGTGATCCATCTTCCTTGACAAGTGGCTCCCCGGTTACGTTCAGTTTGGCCTGCCGGTCATCCTGGATTCCTTCAACCAGTTCCGGGACCGGAGTATTTTTCATTCCCCAATTTTTCGCATCCACCGGGAGCTGAATGTCGCAGAATCTCCCCCAGGCTGTTTCGCATTTTGACCGGCTGATATTGGCGATCAGTCTTGATCTGGTCTGCTCTTTCGTATTGACCGGAAGGAAAGCGCCTTGTGCGTAATCGAGCATTGGCCGGCGTGAATTGTTCGCATCCATACCGTCGAACGAGTTTTCGTCCTCGATCCACCGACGCTCAACCCCCGAAGCTGCCCGACCTTCTACGGCAATGTCACGTTTCCCAAGAAGCGAAGCCGACAAGTCCATGATAATCTTCATGCGCTCTTTGTCGGTGCTTTCCTGCGGCTTCTCAGGGCTTCCAGCGTCCATTGAATCAGGTTCTTCCGGTCGTTTTTTCACATCAATATCCTATCTGGCGATCCAACACGCCGTAATTGCGAACAAGAGGTTGAATCTTCCGTTCCATTTCATTTCGCATCAAAGAAGCCTGGACACATACATATCTCAACGCGTCAGCGCCGTTTGAATGTTCATCGTGCAGAGGTGCCCCGGCTGTCTGAGTCTCACGGTTAATCCGGCGCCGGTAACGCTTCAGGGCTTCGATTAACAATCCCGTTTTGTCTGCATCAAAATAAATCTGCGGGAAAGTCTGCTTTGTAAGGCGTATCCCTTCCTCAACCGATAGCTCGTTGATTTCATCACGGGCCGGTACGTTCCATCCCAGGCGCCGGAGGATTGCCGCCGAAGTGATACCGGATTTGATGTCGCTGGAGAAGCCATCATGCGGCAGGTAGAAATTTCCCCAATTGTACCGGAGCTTACGTAATTCATCGGAGTAGTAGGTAAGAGCGTGGCCGGCATCCTGGATGTAATTAATGACCCGGATCTCCGATAGATGTTTTTGAACACAGCACACAGCCATGAAGTCGCTGAATCCCAAATCCGCAACAACATGGACTCGAAGCATCGGATCGTATGGAACACGGCAAATTCGCCCCCTTGCAATTGATTCCTGGATTTCTTTGAAATAGATCGCTCCTTCGACTGCCGGTTTGCAATCGCCTTCCCAAATGTTCGGATAATCATCCGGGTTTGTTTCCTTGCAGTGAAGGCGCTCTTGTTCAAGCACGTCAGGAAACCACGGGTTATCATGGTAATTCAGTTTGACCACTGCTGAACCTGGCGGAGGATGCAAAACAAAACGCTGGTAAGTCTCATCAGATTCCAATGACGGGTTGAACGTAATCCATATTTCAGATCCAGGTTTACGAATGGTCGGTATCAGGATGTTCCACGAGTCACCTGAAATGCTCTGAGCTTCCTCGCACCAAGCCACGTCACAACCTTCCATCGACTTTATTGAATCCCTGGTCTGTGTGGAAAGCCCTGAAAACGTGAACTCCGAACCATTTCTGCCCTTAATAACCGTTTCCTGAACGTCAAAAAACGAATCGAAACCAAGCAGACTGATCTGATCTTTAAGAAGTTGATGGACTGATTTTTTGATTGACTCCTGGACTTCCCGGACGCAAGCAACTCTCAGCGGCTCCCTTGCAGCCATGACAAGCAATGCCCTTGCACAGCCCCAGGAACGCCCACCACCACGACCACCATAGAAAACCTTGTAACGGTGCGGTTCAAAAAGCGGGCCCATCTTGGCAGGCCATTCAGCGCGTTCAACTGGCTTTGTCGGCATTGTTCACCGTGATTGATGGATTGACCAGAGCGATCTGGAAGTTTCCGATCATGTTGATATTGAAATTGTGTTCTGTCTTGTCCGTGAACATCTTCAGGTGTCGGCCCAGGAGTTCGCACGACTTCAGAGCTGATGGACGATCAACCATATCGCCGTTATCATCCATCCTTGTGGCGTTGTCTTTAATTGCAGCAATATCCGTTAAGACCGAATCAACCGTAATTTGGGTTCTTTCGGCTCTTTGTAACATTGCAATTTGCACGGCTTTGGAAATGTTAATTTTTGTTAGGAGGGAAGCGCCCATTACATTGGCGGCTTTTGTTTTATATCCGGCTCGTTTACAAGCGGCTGAAGCGTTCAGGTCAACAAGATACTCATCAACAAAAAGCCTTTCCTTCGGCGTCAACGGTCTGTCAACATTCTGGATCGGCTTTTTCATTTGGAAAGTGTCTCACCTGTCTCAAAGTGTCTCATTTTCTATATGATACACAAATCAGCAGGAAAGTCAAGGAAAATCTGTAGAGGAAATATCCAGTGTAACTTTAATACCCAGTTCGGTTCAGAATCATGAACCCGCAGGATCGTCGTGGTGAGGTTTTCTGTGGTAGGCCGATGGTAAGACAAGGGGCTGAATATCAAAATAACGCTTTAATTTGGCAAGCGCCTTTTCTTCGATCTGGCGGATACGAGCAGGAGTAACATGGAAATATGCCACCATTTCAGTGCGTTCGTGCTCCCTCCACCCGAACAACCCGAACCGCATGGCAACAATCTGTTTATCCCTATCCGGTAAAGGAGCTTTTTCAAAATCAATCCTTACATCCAGGTCGGCGTAATAATCTGTCTCGTCCGGGATATTTTTTATCAAAGCCCACAAAGAAGGCATTTGTTACAGCACTCCGCGCTAAACAGCGTTGCGATCAGACCGTTATCGAAATATCTCAATCGCGCTGCCGCGCCTATTCTTTATATTAAAAACCAGAAAAACACTCTCTCGGTTTTTCGAAGCTCAAAACATAGAGATTCTATTATTACAGAACAATCGTTCAGTAAAGAGCAATACGAAAATAATTCGGCGGAACTGGATACTTGATTCTTTTATACTCAGTCAAAAGTATCCACTTGTAACCCGAATATCCACTTTTTAAAGCATTATGTAAACCATTTTTTGGTCATATTTAACCAATAAAATTTATTATCTCATCATATCTTATACTTGTAATTATCCTAACCGCTTTGGTATAAGGATTGCATATTATCATGGTAACTTTAACGATAACCCAGGGGGTAGCATGGATATTCAAAAAATAGCGAACACTATAGCAAGAGGAAACGGAAAAGGACGAGCAACAAGCATCAGATTTAATCCCGCGATTACTGCGCCAAAAATTAAACACACATCGTATGGATACCGCAAATACACAACCGGCGAGTATGTTCCCAATGCGTATCTTAAAAATTTTGGGTGGAAAAATACATATTACCAGCAGGCAGAGACGGAAGTATCTTTCCCCTTGTGGATGGGATGGCTGGCTGGTGAGGATCTTTAATAAACACCCCCCCGGCCACGGGCAAAGTGGCCGAAAGGAAAGACCATGCGCCGAACGATAGACTTTTTCAATTCAAACGATTTTTTTCCGTCAATCGAAAAATCTATTGAGGGTGGGGTAAAAACCTTCAGGACAAAAAGCGACGCTTTGAAAGCCGGATCTGCTTTTGGTTGGAGATGCGCCGTAAAAGTTGCCCGGCGCTTTGAAACTGTATGGATTGTTGGTAGGGTTGATTTTCAGAACTCTTATGAGAACGACCTTGCGTTTCAGATCTTGCGGATACCGATGCTGAAATACGAAAACAGTATGCAGCCGATTTTGACTTTGCGGAGGCCGATTAAAAATTAGTAGCTCATTATTCTGGAAATATGAACCACAATACATTTTATTGCTAATATATTAACCGAACCAGCCCTCGGCATGGCTCAAAAAGGCCGGAAGGGAAAGACCATGAGACAGCCCAGAATAATCGTAACAAGCGACAGGTGGAGCAGAAACACCGTTATGGTGTTTGAGGACGAAACAAACGAGTCTTGCATTCCTGAAGATTGGGTTAATGACAGAATGGAAGATTCTGAGTACGACTATGATACTGCCATGTCTGAAATGGTTGACGAGTTCATCGACGAAAACGACACTGTTGACGAATATTGGCCTGAGAAAAAGATATGCAGGTCCGGCAATAGGTTTTTCCAATACGAAGATTCCGGCGGCTATGTAGAATACATCGGAGACGATATTGATATAACGGAGGTGGGCGAATGAAAATGTATATGAACGCGGAAACCGGATCAGTAGCTACAAGAGAAGAGTGGATTTATGAGGATGAAACCGGACGCCATGACCCGGTTGAAGAAGGCACTGTAACGGAAGTCAGATGGAATAAGGCAGAAGAACGATGGACGGAAGCCACGAATGGCTGGCAGTATTGCGAAAACCACGAATATACAACGGGTCATAGCCCGTTGTTCAATCGCACGGTATGTTTTACGTGCGACCCGGAAAGCCCGAATAACCAACATAGACCGGAGGCCCAAGCGGAGATTAAACGGGAGCTTGAGAACCACCCCGTATATTTTTTTGATGAAGAGGGGTACATCATCCCCTTCAAAGCTACCAAATTCGACACGGTATACACCTGCCCCCACTGTAAATCTGAAATTCGCTGGTACAAGACCGGCGACACTACCAAGTGGGCATGCGAATGCCCCCCGGCTGCTGTCCTGGGCCGGAAAGGTGGGAAAGTAAAATCTCCCCGTAAGACACTGGCCGTCCGGGAAAACGGCAAAAAAGGCGGCTACCCGAAGGGCAGGCCCCGTAAGAAAGCAATAGCCTGAACCCAAGCCCGTCAGGAGCGATCTTGACGGGCATTTCTTTTGCCTGAAGTTTACGGTTCAACATAAATTTCCGATCTAAACACCGCCCAAACCGGCCAAAACAACGTCAACTCCCCCGGATCAACCGCAAACACCACGCCCCACTGACCATACCGCAACCCCGTTTCCGGCTCCTGATACCAACCAACATTCCCGACCCTTTCCCCGTCAGACCAAACGACCATCACGCCTAAGCCTGGAATGATCTCCTTGACTTCCAGTTCAACGGAGAAGCCGTTGATATTCCCCTGGTACACTTCTGCTTGTGACGGGCCACACAGGGCCAGCACGATAACAATTATCATGACGATTCGTTTCATAATCCCCCTTTGTTTTGTTGCTCACGTTCCCATGACATTAACAACTGTTTAAAATCATATAACGTCGATGTCCCTGCGTTCTTGATTTTTCTGGAACGGGCATTGCAGCCCCTTATTCTGCGCTGCAATGTTTCATAATCCAAAATATCGCTGTTTACCAGGCAATGATACATTCTTACACTCATCTCCTGGTCGAGTAGTGGTGTATCGGGGAAATATGTGTATTTGAACCCGGCATGGTCTTGCCAAGTTATTTCATCGCTCATGTTTTATATCCCCAAGTTCCCGAATTAATCGCTCTTTCAATGCCCTGGTAGCAGCCTTGTTCCTCATGAAATCCACGATCCACCATGCCGGAATCCCAACCACGACAACCACTGCCATCAGAATCCCCCCGTAAACCAAACACATCACGATCTGATCAAGCATACCGTTCATAATCCCCCCTGTTCCTGCCTGTATATCCTGTTCGCTCTCCGGTATCGTTCCCATAATTCCACCGCGTACCGAATCGCCTCTTGTTCGTTCATGCCCTCAACCGTCATGATAGCAACCCGCTCATCAATCCAGCATGAACGGGCTTCGTCGTAGTTATCCTTTGTCATGTAGCTTATCATGGCAGTGCGTGCAAAGCGTTATCAAATCATCAGGCCGGCACAGAAGTGACTCATAAACTAAATCAATGACACGTTCCCAGTTCTCGACCCCGTTTTGATGGTGAACCTCGACGTAAATTTCCCGGCCTTTCGCCCTGCTTTGCTTTGCCCCGCATCCCCGACAAGTGTACTTATCCAGTTTCAAGCACTCTGCCCGCTCCCGTGACCGGAGCCATAGCAACCGTAAAGCCGCCCGAACTTTTGACCGTGGAGTTATCGGCTTCTTTTTTGCCATCATTCCCCCAATACCGCTTGAGCTTGTTGAATAGCCATCGACGCCTTACACGGTAGTTTATCGAGTGGTGCTATCTGAATAGCTTCATACAGCGCATCAATACACAGTCTCAACGCTTCTTCAAGTTCGATTTCATACTCTGATTTCATCTTTCCCTCGTCACATTAAATTTCGACTTCGCCACAATCGCCCCGGCCAAGTCCCATTCGAGTTCTTTTGACATGCTCATTAAAAGCAGAACAATATCCGCAGCTTCTTCGGCCCTGTGGCTAAACGGCGGTATGTTCCGGCTGACCTCGCATCCGTTCTGTATCGCTTTAAAAAGCTCAGACACCTCACAATGAACATGCGCCACAACGTCATGAATTGAAACAATGTCTTTCCAAAGACCCTGCTCGGTGGCCGTTTTGTGAACGAACTTTTGAACTGCATTGAACCCGCGTTCAAATTCCTCGTCGTAATCCTGATTGATATTAAAAACCTCGTAAGTTTCCGTCATTTCCTATTATATCCCCTTTCACACTGTTTTCCGCATTGCTCAACTTGAACTCTTTCCCCAATTCAAGCAGTGCATACCCTGCGATGTCCTGCCAGGGTGATTCCCCGAACGCGCCTTTGTCATTTGCTACCCTAAACAACTTATCCAGCACCCGCGCAATGGTCAGCAGGTCGCCGTATTGTTCTGGTCGTATGCCATCCGGATACATCTCGCGCAGACAGTTACCAGCATGACCGAATGAATCACCATAAGCCTCTTGTTTTTCCGCGACCGTGTTGGCTATCCGAAGCGCCAACGCCTGATATACTGATGTTCCCATTTTCATTTCACCCCCCCCCTCAATATTCGCAGTCAACCAGAAACTCAGCCCTGCATTTAGGGCAGATCACTTCCAGGTTCCGAGTATCATCCGTCCCATGCTCTACCGGATCGACTCCGGTCATTTCCCAAAAATCAGGATAATCGAGCAAGTCAACATACTCTCCACATTCAGGACAGTCACAGTCAAGCGATATGCTCCATGTTGCCGTTGTTTTCATTTCACCCCCTCATTCATTTTCGCCATTCTCCGCGCAATCTCCGTATCCACCTCCCGGCCAGCAGCATAAAGCCTCGCCGCTGCGTCAGGATGGTGGAGGCCGGAGTCGATGCCGACAAACCTGTTCGCGTAAAACTCGATTGAGTCAACAATATTCTCGATCCCCTCCACAGCATGAGCGACCATTCTCATTGGCTCTGCCGCCGCAAGTTCCGGTAAGTCAGGATATGAACTGCTCGTAACACAGAGTTTAATCGTATCAGCATAATTACCAGAATACGGTTCAGATAAAGCAACTGAAAGAATCTCCGCATCTTCCGGCAATGCATTTTCGATAACCCGCCACTTTATCCAATTGCCCGAAAAAATGTCTTTCAAAAACCTTGTTGAAATGTCAAAGCGTTTGATTCTCATGTCAAATATTCCTCAGAATAAGCCGTTTTGGGTTTGTATTTGCTTGCAAAATGATCAAGGTTCGGCATGCGTCTTACATATGCAATGTCGCTAAACTTCAAACCATAACCAACGCCATTTGCTGTTCTGAACACAGTAAACTTTGCTTGTCCTGGATTCTCGCAAAACACAATGCAATCAATTTTGCAGGCTGCTACTTTATATGCCTTTATCATTTCCCCTCCCATTCAAACACAGAGTACCAATCCCCCGGTGTTCCAAATGCCATTTTCATCAAGCTGTCTGGGCATCTGAAATACCCACCGAACGCAAGATCATTCTGGCGAGTAAACCAGCATGTAACCGGCGGGTTATCTTCTGCCCATTCCCGAAATTCAACCTGGACAGCAAATCCGCGACGTTTTATCACGACACCAGGCACAGCCCTACCTCTTTTCCCATCATAACAAACTCGCACCCTATCGCCTTGTTTCGGGTCAAATTTCATTTCCCGTCCCTCACATAAACCGCGCCCATTTCACAGATAACCACCGGGTCCGGGTCTTTAACGATATACCCGTCACCTAACTCAACGGCCGTTAATAAAATCAGCAGGATAGCCAGCCGTATCATGGCTTACCGACTATCTTGCCGCTGGCTGATTTCATCAAATAATCAGCGTCCATGTCATCGTCGCCAAGCCACGCCCCATCAAGTGACAGCAATATTTTTTCAATCAGCGTCTCTCGGTCTTGTTTTTTGTAATGACCATGCACTTCAAGCTCAATTTCAATAATTGCTTTCATTTGTTTTCTCCAATATCATCCGCATCCTCGGCAAATATCTCATCAACCCACCGATCAGCCTTCAGAGCAGCCTCATAAAGCACCGATGATTCGGTCAGTTTGCCATTCAATTTCAACTCGTATGCGATTGACCGCATGTTCAAGGCCAAGTCGTTCAGCCTACGAGCAATAAGTCGTTTTTGGTAGCCTTTCATTTAACCCCCTTTAGCGCCCCGTAGAGCGTGTTTGTTTTCTGCCCCTTGTCTTTGTATTCGCCTGTGCCTGAAATGCTCGCCACGGTTATTCTACGTTCACCAAACATTAAATGCTTTCACCTGTGATAAGTGCCTTCTCGTATTTTGATAAAGTTTGATGATTTTATGATCCAGTCAAACCCGCAGGCAAACGGCTTCTTTGTCCGGCCCATCAGAAAATCGCTATCCCTGATCCATTCGAAATATTCTTTCCACCAGTCGAGCGACTTTGTTTTTGCTTCCGTGTTCCATCTTCCCCTCAGTGCCGTTCGCCTGGTATCGTTTAGCTTGATAATGGGCGGGAACTCTGGAAGTATTTCATGAAACAGGTTGATAATTTCTTTGTACGGGACTTTTTCATTTTGTTTCGATTCAAGGTCGTCATCCGGTATTTCGGATGACAATAAACCTTCTTTGTTTTCATTGTTATCATTGTTGTCTGTGTTACTTGGTTGGTACTTGCTTGTTACTTGCTTGGTAACATCGGTGTTACTTTTTTCTTTTGGCTTTTGGTAAATATCCCAATTTACTATAGAAACTATAGAGTATTTGTTGTTACTTTCGATGGTAAGATTTTGGGCTTTTTCTAATTTTTTCATTCTTTTGTAAATCGTGTTTTCGTCCATGTCCAATTCTTTGGCTGCTGATTTCCTGCCAAAAATAAATTGCCCTGGGAGAATTTCAAGCGACGATGATCCCCTGCCTGTTGTAACTTTTACCCACGATTTTTTATGATTCGCCTTTGCAAGACACCACATCCATATCTTGAACACGCCCTCATTTTTAAAGACCATCGAAAAAACAGTTTTTCTATGAAAGCATACCCACCCGTCGCAATTATCCTCCATGCGTCATGGCCTTTTTTTGCTGTTTTTCTTTGTTTCAACTGGAACATATTCAGTGGCATTTTCACCGAACGTCAGTGTTTCCTGTTTAATATCCAGTCTCCACCTTGACCCTTTCGGCCCTTTCCGGTTTTTCAGTATCCGGCATATCAGTTCGTTAGATCCGGTCGGCTTCCCGGTATGGTCTTTGACCTCAGACTGCCACAACCCCAAAACAAAATCTGCGCCTTCTTCAATTGCTCCTGACCCTCGCCCCATCGAAAGAGAAATCTCTTCGTCACCGTCACCACCGGCCCTGGAAGTCTGGCATAAAATGACTGTTGGTAGTAATAATTCTTTTGATAACTCTTTTGCTCCTCTGGCGATGGTAGAAATTGTCTCGTATTCGTCTTTCCCCTTGCAATCAATTAGTCCCATATAGTCAATTCCAATTACTCCAACTTTGACTTTATGCTCCTTCTCAATCAGCTTGACATACTCGCCCATATCTTGCAGCGACACCTTGACCGGGACGATAAAAACCCGGTTCATCTTCTCATTAAACGCCTTGCGGATCTCTGAAATATATTCCGTATGCTTCCCGGATTTGACGTGTTCCATGAAAATGTTTTCAGCTTCGCGCCCTTCAAACTCCATAATGATTCCCATGTATCGCTCTGTAACGCTGCTGACCGGCATTTCAAGAGAAAAGAATACTGCCGCCCATGCCGAATGTTGAGCGTATCTGAGCAACATATTTTGAAGCATCGCCGTCTTGAACGATCCGGCCCTTGCAATGATGGTTAGAACCTCGCCCCCGGAGACGCCCCGGATCTTCTGGTCAATCTCATTGATCCCGGTCAAAAAGCGGTTGTCTTTCAGGGTGCGGATGTACTGGAGATAGGTTTCAAACATACGGTCAGACGTGTAAACATTGTCAAGATTGATTTTGGGCTTTGGGGCGGGTTTGTTTTCTGTTGCAGGTTTGGGATTGTAGTCGTAAACTTGGGCTCTAACTTCATGATTACCTGTCAAAATATACAGGTCGTTGAAATCTGTCGGCTTCATTGTCTCGTAATGTTTTGTTTCAAACGCCGGCCATGCGTAATAGGCGCCGATTGATTCAGCCGCTTCTTTTCCTTTGGTTATACCCGGATTGCCTTCTGTTCCTGCGTCATTATCACAACAAACGATTATCTTTGCATCTGGATGCCGCTTCTTTACGATCTTTGCGACTGCTTTTAGATTTCCAGCCGTAAAAGAAATATATGTATCATGCCCCGTCGCATCAAAAAGAGTACATCCGGTTGCGTACCCCTCACAAATCAAAACAGGATCATAAACACCGTTTCCAATCGGAAGAAAACCGCCTTTCATTTTCCCGCCAGGATAAAACAGTTTGCTACCTGTCGGTGAAATCAATTGAAGCGACTGAATACGGTCATCGTCGGAATAAACTGGTATAACAAGGCTTCCATCTTCGCCTTGTTTCGCAAAATACGGCTTAATTTGCTTCTTTGTTAAATATGGGTGATCGTCTGCGTCATGAAGCGTGCGGTAAATATTATTAACTTTTTCGGCAGCAATGGCATGTTCTTGGGCCTGAATAACTTCTCTGCGCCGTTTAATTTGTTCCAGTTTCCTCAGATATCCAGCCCTTTCTTGCGGGTCAAGCTCAGACTCGCCTTTCTCGCACCAACGGTGTTTTTCCCCGGTCGCCCAATTGCCATAACTGCCAGCCGGGATGCCGTCACCATAAAAGCAATACCATCCGGCCAGTTTCTTATCCTCAACATCGAACCTGTGAATTTTGCCGTCCATGACAACGGAGCCGACAATAAATCCATGTTCTTCCATAGCCTTTATCGCTAAGATATGTGGTTCCATTATTGCCTTTCCAGTTTGTATCGAATCGCATCAATCCGTCTCGACAACGCAGGATCATATTCACGCCTTATCCTGCATTCGTACCACCATAACATGAGCCTGTGGAATAGTCGCATCACGCCGCCTTTTCTTCTTTACTGACAACCAGCTCCCCGATCCTGTCCATGTCAACGCATAGCTTCCCGGCGACCTTGATCAGTACCCCCGGAT
>CAYGNV010000025.1:10838-18236 GCA_964351355.1 uncultured Smithella sp. | reverse complement strand
CAAATTCCTGCTCGGCGAACCGCAACAGTGCTTGCCTTCTGTTAATATTTAATTTTCCGAAGATTCTTTCAAAGCGTGTCTCTTTTGTCTTAATCCCATTTTGACATTGTAATGATATGTATATTAATTAAGATTAAACAACATTAATGTAATTCAATTTTTCCTTGACATTTTCCTTTGATTATCGTCTTTTAGATACAAACTAAAAGGTGTTACTTTAAATCATTATGGAACATGTCAAGGAAAATAGAGTAAAAAAGTTTAGAGAGTCTATTCCACTGAGCATTTCCGAACTTGCCCGCAAGGCTGAATTGACGCCGCAAACGATTGCCAAAATGGAAAAGGGCTTACCTACACGAAAGCATTCAGAGTTAAAAGTGGCCAAAGCCTTGCAGAAAGATTATGAGGAAGTTTTTTCTCAGTAGGGCAAACGGTATTTTCATGATATTTTACGTGGAGGCGTTGCTGGTCAATGAAGATTGGCAGATATTTGGTTGTTTTTTTGTTTTTAATGGCTCTTTTAATTACCTTCGGCAACAGAGGGGCTGTTGATAATTATTTGATGGGCAAAAGACTATCGCAACTAAAAGCGGACAATGCTGACCTGGAAAAACAAAACAAGGAGCTGGGAGGGAAAATACTTTTATTGCGAAGTGATCCGGCATACATTGAGTCTGTAGCGCGCAATGAGTTAGGTATGGTAAAAAAAGGGGATGTTGTTTACCGACTGGTAAAATGACAGAAAGCCTTTTTACGTTAAAAATAATATGACGGTGCTTCAATGAATTTAAAGGAATTACTCACGGGGACAAAGCAACTTGTCGGCTTGGACATCGGTTCAAGCTCTCTGAAACTCGCTGAGGTCGTTAGTACATCTCATGGCCATATTCTTAACCGGTTTCGTCAGATGCCTGTTCCTCCCGGCATTATTGTTGATGGTGTTTTGGAGGATGCCGGCGCTTTATCAGCGATTATCAAAGAATTATTCCGTAATTCCGGTTGCAAGGGAAAAGGAATTGTCATCTCTCTCTCCGGTAGTTCTGTTATTGTTAAAAAAGTAACACTTGCCCAAATGGAAGAGGCGGACCTGCGCGATTTAATTCGTGACGAAGCCGGTAAATACCTCCCTTTTGATAACATGGATGATGTGAATTATGATTTCCAGATTCTGGGAGACAATGAGTATAATCCCAGTCAAATGGATATCGTGATTGTTGCCGCTAAAAAGACGGATGTCGATGGGTATCTGGATGCGGTTACCGCAGCCGGGCTCACCGTCATGATCATGGATGTAGATTCTTTTGCGCTGGAAACCATGTATGAAGCCAATTATGCATTTGAAAACAATGAAATCATCGTCATTGTTAATATTGGCGCGAATTTGACCAATATTAATGTCATTAAAAGCGGGATGTCCATCTTCACCAGAGATTTTACTCTTGCGGGGAATGCAATCACTAAAGGTTTGCAGCAAAAGTATCACGTGTCGGCAGATGAAGCGGAAAGAATGAAAATAGAAGGTGTTCCCGGCGGTGAGCCGGGCAACATGGAGCTGAGAAATGCTATTTTAGATTGTGCCGATCCGATATGTTCAGAAATCGAAAGGTCCATTGATTACTTCCGTTCAACCTTCGGGGGTGATTATATCAAAAATATTTATCTCTCCGGTGGATCGTCAAGGGTTGTCGGTTTAAAAAGCCATTTGTCGCAGAGATTAAATATAGAGACACAGTTAATTAATCCCCTTTTAAAAATTGGCTATAACAAGAAGAACATTGATACGGAAAAGCTCGACAGCATCAAAACAATCGGTGCTGTGGCCATTGGGTTGGGTTTAAGGAAAACAGGTGATAAATGATTAAGATTAACCTCTTACCCTACCATGAAAAAGAAAAAAAAGAAAATCTTTCAAGACAGATAACGATTATTGCGGGTTCATTTATCCTTTTTATCCTTTGTCTCGTCTGGTTGCAGCTCCATATGGTTTCTCAAGTAAAAGAGTTAGAAGCAAAGCTTGCGGATTCCAGGCAAATTTTAAAAGTTTTAAATGAAAAAGTCGGCAATTTGGAAAAGTTTAAACAACAAAAAGCTGAATTGGAGTTAAAACTTGGGGTGATTGGGACGCTGGAAGAAAATCGATTATTACCGGTAAAAACGCTTGATGATTTATCTATGCTGGTCCCGCAAAAAAGCATTTGGCTTACAAAAATTGCGCAAAATAATGACAGTCTGATTATCGAGGGAGTTGGCCGTGACAATATTGCCGTTGCTGATTTCATGAAAGCCATTGAAAATTTTGCTCTAATCAAGTCGGTTGATTTAGATTCGTCAAAAAAAGTGGAGATTTCCGGCACAACCTTGCAGCAGTTTATTTTTTCCTGCAAAATGAAAAAAGGCTTTTAAATTATGGCCATCACCATTAACGATATTAAAAAGTTGTCTCCACAGGCCAAAGCCCTGATTGTCATTTTAATCGTTTTAGTCATTCTTTACCTGTATTATTTTTATTTTTTAGCCGATACTTTATCCCAAAAGTCAGCGCTTGATAAAGATTATCAGGACGTTCAATTACAAATTAAGCAGAAAGAAAAAATAGCGCTGCAACTCGATAAGTATAAAGCTGAAGTCGAAGCGCTGAAGCAGAATTACAAAGTGGCTTTATTAAAGCTTCCCGACCAGCGGGAAATTCCCGGCCTTTTTCATTCTGTCGCGCTGGCGGGCAGGGATTCGGGTATTGAGTTTTTATTGTTTGAGCCGAAACCTGCTGTGCCTAAAGCTCTGGATAAGCCTGCCGGATCTCCCAAGGTTTCCGCAATGCATAAACCTTCCGATCAGAGGCAAGCAGAAGCTCAAAACCCAGCTACTTTGCCTGCTAAGGCTGGTGATGGAAAGAACCCACCGGCGCCGGTGCCTTTTTACGAGGAAATACCGGTAAAAGTGACCGTGACGGGTAATTTTCAAAATATTGTTCGCTTTTTTGAAAAAGTGGCCAAATTGCCGCGCATTGTCAATATTTCCGATATTTCCATGGAAGATCGAAAAGAAGTTAAAGGGCGGGGATATCTCATTACTACATCTTGTACCGTAAAAACGTACATGTTTGTAGATAAAAAAGAGCAAACAAGTGAAAAGAAAAATGAAAAAAATTAAAACGATCATTTTGTGCATTTTATTGATTCTTTTTACGACAGTTTTTTATGCTTTTTGCGCTGAAACAAATAAACCATTTTTGCAAAGGCAGACGCCCTCCTTGCCGCAGGTTTTACAGACATGGGATAATGCTTATAGTTACAATCCGCTGGGCAAACCGGATCCGTTCAAACCGTTTGTTGACAGGCAAATTACGGCGGGGGAAAAAGGAAAAGAAGAGAAAAGGGAAAAAGGAAAAGAAGAGAAAGCGGAATCTATTTTCCCGCTACTAAGAGAGGGAGCGGAAAAATTCAAACTTGTTGGAATTATGGGAGACCAAACACGTCGTGTCGCAATGGTTGAAGATTCAGCCAAAAAGTTTTATCCGCTTTTTATCGGAACACGCATTGGGCTTCACGACGGGAAAGTAACGGAGATCCTGGCAGATCGAGTAATGGTGGATGAATTGGACGGAAAAAAAGTAAAAAGAATTATTTTGCAACTGCGTAACAACCTACAATGAGGTAATGTCATGAAAAAATATTTATCCAAAATAATCCCTATTTTTATCATCCTTTGGATTTTTTTATATACGCCGGCAGGCGTGGCTACGGGTTTACGCGCAGATCAAAATAATGTCATAGGCGCTAAAAATGAAACAGCAAACGTAGGGTATCTGGAAAATATCTTATTTGAGAAATCATCCGGTCGGGAAAGAGTCCGTCTTGTTGTTTCTCAGCAGCCCTTGATTGCTCCTCCCTCCATTCAGGCAGATAATAGTTTACTCATCAGACTGGAAAATTTGTTTGCCCCCGACAACATACGGAAAACTCTGGGGGGAGGGCAGTTGCTTAATTTGACTGACGTAGAGGTGCAGCAGCGGGTGTCAGAAGGCAAGCAATGGGTTCATCTGAAAATTAATCTCAAAGAAAATGTTCCTTATTCCATAAGACAGGAAGGAAAAATTGTTGTTATTGACTTTAATATTTCCAGCATAGAGGCAAAATTAAGCGCCATGAAACAACAAGATTCCATAAAATCCAGAGAAGTTTCGACCGGCGGTGGTACTTATGGAGTCAATGAGACAAGAATGCCGGCGCGACTGGTGACAACAAAAAAATATACAGATCGGTTGGTATCGATTGATTTCCAGGATGCTGATATTAAAAGCGTTTTACGATTAATGTCTGAATACGGAAATATGAGTATCATTTCCGGTAATGATGTTAAGGGCAATGTTACCGTAACAATGAAAAATGTGCCTTGGGAGCAGGCCTTGGATTCTATCCTTGATATAAATGGCCTCACCAAAAAGCAAATGGGTGATGTCATCAGCGTAATGACTCTCGAAAGAAAGAAAAAAGATGAAAGCGATAAGAAAGCGGCTGAAGAAGATCAGATTAAAGCGGAAGATGCTCGCAAGGCAAGAGAACTGCAAATTCTAGTTGAAAAAGGGAAATTACGCCAAGTACTGATTGAAGCAAAAATCGTGGAAGCATCGGAAGAGTTTGTCAGAAATCTGGGTGTCCAGTGGGGATTCGGCAATTCGTCGTCAGTGGGATCTTATGGACTGGGTTTATCTGGTGGAATCAATCCACTCACGCAAACCAATGCCCGTCGGCAGACCTATCCACCGGAAATTAACTGGACTACAGGTGGCAAAGATCCATTACCATTAACAATGGCCGCCGTTAATTTGCCCTCCGCTATACTCGGCCCGACTTTTGGCCTTGTTTTCGGTAATGCACGCGGTTTCATTGAAACACAATTATCAGCCCTGGAAGCCACACGAACAGGTAAAATAATTTCATCGCCAAAAGTCGTGACGATGGACAATGTGAAAGCCGTCATCAAGCAAGGCGATGAGGTTCCCTACGTCACGCCGGCGTCAGGTACTTCGCCCGCAACCGTTACCTTTAAAGAAGCTGTTTTGCGGCTGGAGGTTAAACCGAAAATTACCGGGGAAGGCCGGATTTCCATGGAGATCAAAGCGACGAATGACACGCCTGATTACGCCCAGGGCGAGAAGCTTCAGGGTAATCCGCCCATTCGTAAAAATGAAGTAGAATCCAAGATTGTAGTGCAGGATGGAGACACGGTCGTTATAGGCGGTGTATCCCGAAATGATGAGTTTAAAGTAGAAAGCGGCGTCCCCTGGTTTTATAAGATCCCGGTTCTGGGATGGCTGTTTAAAACGGAAAACATTTCGAAGCAAAAAAGACAATTGCTGATATTTATCACGCCGAAGATATTGTCTGGATCCGGATATATTGAAGATGAGTGCGATACGACGAATCTCGATAATTTAGATCGTTGCCGCAAGCGGAAATAGCAAAACGCTCTCCAGGACACAAAATCCCTCTCCATATATATTTGCAGAGGGATTTTTATCGGTGAATGAAAAAAATTAATTTATTGTGCTTTATCGGGTTGATTAAACCATGAAACTGAAAATCTTGATCGTTCTATTCGCGTTGTTTTGTCAATTATTTATTGTTTCCTGTACCAGCACGCCCTGGCACAGAGATCAGGCAGATGTATATTTAAAAAAAGGGATGGCCTTGCTTGAGGCCGGACAATATATCGGTGCGCTTAAAGAGTTGCTGGAAGCGGATAAAAATGCGCCCAATGATCACGAGATCAATTATTATTTAGGGGTTGCCTATCTCGGCCGGGGGCTGAGAGACTTGGCGATGGAGCGCTTTCAAAAGGCCATATCCCTGAAGAAGGATTACTCTGAAGCACATAATTATATCGGCGCCATGTATATGGATGCGGGACAATGGGAAAAGGCCGTTGATTCTTTTGATAAAGCGTTGAAGAATTATCTTTATGCGACGCCGGCGTTTGCTCTTTATAACTCCGGTTTGGCTTATTATAACCTGCAAAATTACGATAAGGCCCTGTCCCGCTATCAGCAGGCATTGCGAGAGGAGGGGATGTCCGCCTGGCAACCGCAGATCGAAAAAAATATCGGATTAGTATATATCGGGCAATCGAATCTGGTCCAGGCAAAGGAGCATTTGGAAAGGGCTGTTACTTTGAATCCCTCTCTCTATGACGCTCACTTCTTTCTGGCTGAGACGTATTTGAAAATCAAAGACACGGCAAATGCAAAAAATTCCTTTCAGCAAGTCATGAAGCTTGCCCCGCAGTCGCCTTTTGGGCAAAAAGCGCGAGAGTACTTACAGTCTTTGCCTTGACAGGTACGTGATCGGGATGGATGGCCAATATTCATAGGATCAAAACTCATGCCGCAAGCGATAAATAATTCTTTCCTCTCCAGAATTCATGCCATTCGGAAAAACTTTCCCCATTATCAGGTCGATGGCCTTCTACTTTCCAGCATGAGCAATATCCGCTACCTGTCGGACTTTACGGGCAGTGACGGCGCTTTGGTTTTAAGTTCAGACGGCGCATGCTTGCTTGTCGATGGCCGTTACACAACACAAGCCGCTGCCGAAGTTCAACGGATTTCCGTTGTCCAGTATCAAAATAAAATTCAGGGAATCGAACAGGCCGTGAAGGAGTTGGGACTGAAAAAAATCGGTTTTGAATCCTCTTTTGTTAATGTGGAAATGTACAATGATTTAAAGCAAAGGTTAAAACAGACAAAGCTTGTTCCACTGGGTGACAAGTTGAGATTGCTTCGGGCATGCAAGGATAAGCAGGAAATGGATGTGATGAGAAAAGCCGCGGCGATCGCATCGAAAGCGATAGCCGATCTTGCCAGAGCCATACAACCCGGCTGGACGGAACGTCAAACAGCTCTGCAACTGGAAATCATGGCGCGCCGGGCGGGCGCCGAGCAGGTTGCGTTTGAGACGGTTATCGCCTCTGGAGAGAATGCGTCGCTTCCTCACGCCAAGCCTACGAATCGGAAGATCAGGAATGGAGATTTTGTTGTTATTGATTTCGGCATTAAGTATCGGGGCTACTGTTCCGATGAAACTTGCACATTCGCAATTGGGGAATTGACAGGTGATAAAAAAGATGCTTATCGTGCCGTACTGCGGGCTCATGATGAAGCCATTGCTTTCATCCGAGCAGGAATAGCCGCGGCTGATGTTGATGCCATGGTCCGTGATATATTGGGCGAAGAGTACAGCCGTTATTTTGTTCATGGAACAGGTCATGGCGTTGGTCTGGAGGTTCATGAAGCGCCGCGTCTGGCGCCGAACTCACAGGACGTTTTGACCGCCGGGATGGTTGTCACGGTTGAACCCGGTCTCTATTATCCCGGCCTGTGGGGCGTTCGCATTGAGGACA